>NZ_MUXB01000086.1:0-758 GCF_001994935.1 Herbaspirillum sp. VT-16-41 | reverse complement strand
TCGAGGAAGCACGCTCTCGCGTCGCCAACGCGTACCGGGTTGCAACAGAGGGCGGAAGGCCGGAAGAGGGCGTCAAGCTGGCTACGATGGATGCTTCTCGTATGTAAAGATCCGATGACTACCGAGATGTAATCATTTTCGATGGCACGAGAATTCATATTCCTTATTCTCTTTTATAAGATGCTCTCCATATAATAGTTTTAATTTTTCTACATCAATTTTTGACTCTGTAAAAACTTCCGGAAATATCTCCTTCATTTTTTCAATATTTTTGTCTATTTCATTCAGCTTTCGTCCATCCATCTTTTGCATAAGCTTTCACCTATCATTCTCATTTATATTTAAATTAGCATATGCATCAGATAATTTGCAATTATTTGCATCCTATAGTATGTGTCAAGTTTTTCTCGGTGTGTCTTTCACACCAATATTTCCGGCACTCTATTTTTGTACACTTTTTCGGCTACCGCGCGACCCTTGTCGCTTGCTGTCCCCAATTTTTAGGTAACGTTCTAAAAACCAAGAACCTTACCTAAAAATCAGGGTGTTATCTAAAACTTTTTATTAACTGTCCAATAGCTGATGAATGAGCTGTATTTAGGCTTATTTTACCTTGTTTTGCTCCAATTGACGGCTGGGTTTCCTGGCGTAGAAATTCAGTCATACGAACCACTTTTTTCACGTCTCGTTGTTTTCTTACACTTCGCCTTTGGTCTCTCAAATAGACGGATCGTAATGTTTTATTTAGAATCCCTTGT
>NZ_MUXB01000068.1:0-884 GCF_001994935.1 Herbaspirillum sp. VT-16-41 | reverse complement strand
TTCTACGACAAAGACGCAGACCTGTCCCTGATCAAGAACAAGAACGTGACCATCATCGGTTACGGTTCGCAAGGTCACGCCCACGCGCTGAACCTGAAGGATTCGGGCGTGAAGGTCACCGTTGGCCTGCGTAAGGGCGGCGCTTCCTGGTCCAAGGCCGAGAAGGCCGGCCTGAAGGTCGCTGAAGTGAACGACGCCGTCAAGGACGCCGACGTCATCATGATCCTGCTGCCCGACGAAAACATCGGCCAGGTCTATGCCGAAAACGTCGCACCGTTCGCCAAGCAAGGCGCCACCGTCGCTTTCGCCCACGGCTTCAACATCCATTATGGCCAAGTCGTGCCGCGCGCTGACCTGGACATCATCATGATCGCCCCCAAGGCCCCTGGCCACACCGTGCGTTCGACCTACAGCCAGGGTGGCGGCGTGCCGCACCTGATCGCCGTGCACCAGGACAAGTCCGGCTCGGCCCGTGACCTGGCCCTGTCGTACGCCACCGCCAACGGCGGCGGCCGTGCCGGCATCATCGAAACCAACTTCCGCGAAGAAACCGAAACCGACCTGTTCGGCGAACAGGCCGTGCTGTGCGGCGGTACCGTGGAACTGATCAAGGCCGGTTTCGAAACCCTGGTGGAAGCCGGTTACGCTCCGGAAATGGCCTACTTCGAGTGCCTGCACGAACTGAAGCTGATCGTGGACCTGATCTATGAAGGCGGCATCGCCAACATGAACTACTCGATCTCCAACAACGCCGAATACGGCGAGTACGTGACCGGCCCGCGCGTGATCAACGCCGAGAGCAAGGCTGCGATGAAGAAGGTGCTGGAAGACATCCAGACCGGCGAATACGCCAAGAGCTTCATCCTGGAAAACAAGGCCGGTGC
>NZ_MUXB01000136.1:0-2870 GCF_001994935.1 Herbaspirillum sp. VT-16-41 | reverse complement strand
CTGCGCTCGTTGTAGAACTGACGCCATCTTTCAATCAGCACTTTTGCCTCTGCCCGGCTGCGGAACCACTCCCGGTTAAGCAGTTCGTCACGCAGTTTGCCATTGAAGCGTTCCACGAATCCGTTCTGCCATGGACTGCCTGGCGCAATGAAGGCTGGGCCAACGGAGGCATCCCGCAGCCATCGCATGACCTTGGCCGCTGTGAACTCGGCGCCGTTGTCCGACCTTACGTAGGCCGGCTTTCCATGTAACCGCATCAATCGCGAGAGCGTCAGGATGACATCCTGGGAGCGCAAACTGGCAGCAACTTCGATGGCCAGGCATTCCCGGGTGTATTCGTCGATCACACACAGCATCTTCAACGAGCGTCCATCCACCATCTGGTCATGAACAAAGTCATAGCTCCAGACTGAATTAGGCTTGGTTGCTCCCGGTAACCGAATGTCGTTGCCGCATCGACGCCTGCGGGGCCGCTTTCGTGGAATGCCCAGTTTGAGCGCGCTCCAGAGCCGTCGCACTCGGGACTCGCCAAAGGCCAGCCAGGCAGACATACGCCGATAGCCGAAGCGAGGGACCTCTTGCGATGCCGCGATGAGCTGCTGCGTCAGGCTCCGATCCTTTCCAGGTTGTAGCAACTGATAACCCGCTACCCGCCGGCTCAGCTCCAGATAACAACATGCCTTGCGTTGCGACAGCCCCCGACGAGTAAGGACTTCCAGCGCTTCGCGCCGGCCCGCGGAGGTCATCATTTTTTTCGGCTTAACTCCTTCAAGCCATCAATCACTAGTAACTGTTCCGCCACCATGCGTTTGAGCTTGTCGTTCTCGGATTCAAGCTCTCTGAGCCGCCGGGCGTCCGGGACATCCATACCGCCAAACTTGTTTCTCCAGCGGTAAAAGGTCTGCTCAGTAATGTTGTGGCGCTTGCACAGATCTACCGTCGCAATCTCCTTGCTCTCTGCCTCTCGCAAGATGCTGGTGACGGTGTGGGCCGGCTGGTCAACGCGCTGGTATAGCGAGTTGTTCCATGATGACGCCATGATGAGTGCGGTGGGACTGAGTCTAACCATTGCCGCCTGCGCCGCGACGATGGCGGCGATCCTCGGTACGATTGCGGCAGTGGTGATGGTGCGCTTTGGCCGTTTCCGTGGCGCCAACGGTTTTGCGTTTATGATTACCGCGCCGTTGGTGATGCCGGATGTGATCACCGGGCTGTCGCTGTTGCTGCTGTTTGTTGCCCTTGGTCATGCGATTGGCTGGCCGTCGGATCGCGGCATGCTCACCATCTGGCTGGCGCATGTGACCTTTTGTACGGCTTATGTCGCGGTGGTTATCTCCTCACGTCTGCGTGAACTCGACAGGTCAATTGAGGATTGAACATCCACCACATTCAAATAGTTGATATTATTTTCAGGTATCTCCACTTGGAAATCTGTTGTTTCATTTGTTTCTTTATCTAACATTTCAATTTTAAAACCTTCGTCAGATTCTTTACCGAATGTATCTGCATAGATTAACCTTTTATCATCTTCAAAACAGGATGATGAACTTTCATTTTTTCCACGCATGAATTTCCGATAATCTGATTGTAATCTTTTTATCGTTGAGTCCTGAAAACCTTCCGTCATATTATCAAAATAAGAACGTTCACTTTGATAAATCGTATCTTCAGGTGTAATCCTAACATCTTCCCCAAACTCTTTGTAGTTGTCAATGTAGCTTCCCATAAATATTAAGCCGTCCACGACACCCTCATCGCCACTTACCTTCTCTAAATGAAATTCTGGATAATCAGGACTAGCAAAGGCATTTTGAATAGAGCGGTAAGGAGGTTATACGGAAATGTCCTACTCCATTTTGAGAGTGGCGAAAGTGAAACAAGCAGCTAATACAACTGGGATCCAAAAACATGTTCAAAGAGAAAATAATAATTACGCACTTAAATGTGGATTTAATTCATGGCCGAGAAAAGCAAAATTTCAACGAATTGATTGAAAAAAGAATTGAAGAAGGTTACATAGGAAAACGAAAACTACGAAGAGATGCGATACGTCATATTGACGGCATTATAACGAGTGATAATGCGTTTTTTGAAAACATGGATCAGGACCAGGTAAAAAAATACTTCCGGGACTCGATGGAGTTCATAGATGATGAATATGGAAAAGAAAATGTGGTATATGCCACGATACATATGGATGAAAATACACCGCATATGCATTTTGGCGTTGTTCCGTTAACGGAAGATGGACGCTTAAGCGCCAAGGATATTATTGGGAATAAGTCGGCTTTAACAAAGCTTCAAGATCGATTTAATGAATTTATAAATGATAAAGGCTACCAGTTGGAACGTGGAGAGCCCAAAGAATTGACGAAGAAAAAACATCAAGACATGGATAGATTCAAACAAGAGACAAAATACCATGAAAAAGTTTTTCTAGAAGTCCAACAAAAGGTAGAAAAACAAGAAGAAAGATTGGATGAACTGACTGCGACACTAGAGCCAAAAAAGGTAAAATTTAAGGGTCGAGAAATTAAAACAGAGGTTAAGCCAAAATTATTAGGAAAACCCGAAATTATTGAAAAAGAAACAGGCAATATTGTTTTAACACCCAAACAATATAAAAAAGTAAATGAACAGGTAACTGCTGCAGTTGCCATTCAAAAAGATTATAACCGTTTGAAAAATACAGATTTAGCCAAAGAAAATCAGCAGTTAAGAAAAGACCTAAAACGTGAAGATGAGAGATATGAAGATCTTACGAAAGAATATACCAATTTATATATGGAAAATGAAAGGCTTTCTAAAGATAGGAAGAGAACACATCTGAACTACAGTTACGACTAGAAACCTGGTAGTCCGACTTCTGC
>NZ_MUXB01000047.1:0-1182 GCF_001994935.1 Herbaspirillum sp. VT-16-41 | reverse complement strand
TGACCTGCTCCCCAATTTAGTACGAGAACGACTTGGAGTCTGCGGTTAAAAAAGTCTCTGCAAACTGTTGCGGCGTCAGGTACCCAAGGGAACTATGCGGCCTCTCAAAATTGTATTCTCGTCGCCAGGCGGCAATGACTTCCCGAGCATGCCGCATCGAAACAAACCAATGTTCATTCAGGCATTCATCCCGAAACTTGCCGTTGAAACTCTCGATGTAGGCATTCTGCTGCGGCTTGCCAGGTTCAATGAAGTTCAGCTTCAATCCGTGTGCATAGGCCCAGGCATCGAGCACCTTACCGGCGAACTCGGGGCCGTTGTCGATGGTAATCGATTGCGGCAATCCTCGAAGCTCTGATAGTCGCGACAGCACCGATACGACCCGCGTGCCTGGCAGCGACGTATCAACCTCGATAGCCAGACACTCCTTGGTGAAGTCGTCCACGATGTTCAGGCAGCGCAATCGGCGACCATCAGCCAATCCATCCGATACAAAGTCCATCGACCAGCTCTGATTGGGCATGGTCGCCCGAACCTTCAATTGCCGCTCCACGCCCGCAATCCGCTTCCTCTTGCGGCGCCTGACGCTCAGGCCTGCCTGCCGATACACCCGAAGCAGCTTCTTTCGATTGACCTGCCATCCTTCCCGCTGCATCAATACATGCAGACGCCGATAGCCATATCGGCGTTTTATGGCCGCCAGTTCGCAAAGACGCTGACGCAACTCCTCATCGTCAGGACGACGGGATTCGTAGTGATACAAGGAACGAGAAATTCCTATTAGCCCGCAGGCACGGGTTACGCCTAGACCGTGAACATGCATGATGTGCGTCACGGCGCTTCGCCTATCCTGCGGGCTTACCACTTTCGGCCGAGAACATCCTTTAGCGCAGCGTTGTCCAGCAGGCTTTCTGCCAGCAGCTTCTTGAGCTTGGCATTCTCGGCCTCCAGAGCCTTGAGCCGTTGGGCTTCGGATACCGTCATCCCGCCGAACTTGGATTTCCAGTTGTAGTACGTCGCGTCGCTGATGCCATGCTTCCGGCAAACCTCGGCTACTTTCATACCGGCTTCGGCTTCCTTGAGTACGCCGATAATTTGCTCTTCGGTAAATCGTTTCTTCATGCTGCCTCCGTATGGGGCAGACTCTACATCATTGCCGTACTAATCTCGGGGAGCAGGTCA
>NZ_MUXB01000079.1:0-276966 GCF_001994935.1 Herbaspirillum sp. VT-16-41 | reverse complement strand
CCGCTGGAGATTTCTCGTACCGTTTCCCTGTCGGCCATGCCCAATCCCGAGGTGAGCCTTCCCATCTCGCCCCGTGCATACCTTGCACCCCAAGGAACAGGTACTGCCTGACTTGCTGCTGACCGCCTAGCCGGTCGCTGAACCCCAAAATTTACTAGGACCTATCGTGCGCCGTTTGGCGCACGCGGGATTCGCTCACCCTAAAGAAACCTCCATGGCTCTCGATCAGCAACAGACAACGCTTGCCCTCGCCTCGCTGCGGCTTCGCATGGGCGACGATCTCAAAGAATTTCAATGCGCCCAGCGCATGCTGCTGCGCAAAGTAGTACTGCAAGACGAACTGCAGTGGAATGTGATCTGGCAAGGGAAGAACGTTATTTCCGCCCGCCTCGTCCAGCGCTTGCAGCGTCTCGGTGGTCTGATGGGGGCATGGTAATGCGTACTGTGATCGCTCATAGCATCGCTGTGCTGTTGCTGCTTGCGCCGGCTTTTCTGACTGCTCTTGGGCTGGTGAAAGGGTAATGATGCGCGGTGCACGAATTAAGGACCATGCGTCATTCCGTTCGGCTGCGGACTTGCTGCGTGAGCGCGCGGCATGGGTGCCCACGCCTCCGGGTAATGAAGCAGCCAAGGCTGAGCTAGAGAAATCCATTTCTCTACTGCGCAACCGGCGGCGGCCCAATCTCCAAACCGGGATTGCCTATTCCTGGGCAGCGATGCCCAAGCCAGTGCGTCGACACATTCTGGCCCTGGCGGGATTCTCGGCGGATCGCTGGGAATGCCCTATTCACTCCTTCACAGAAGCTGAACGCCTGGCCATGCGCCATGCGGTGCTGCGTGCCATTACGACGTATGAAAGAGCCCTCAATGCAGTCTAGAACAGTCGATGCGAAGACACGGCGTCGGCATCGGGCCTTCGTCGAATCTCGCCAGTTTGCCGGAGAACTGGCACGTATTCCGCTGAAGTGGCGCGGACGTGTCGTGAGCCAGGCGCTGGAACTGATGTCGGTATGGCACTGGAACAAGATCTTTGAACCGGTTGCGGTTCAGTTCGTCCGCGAATTCGCTGAGCAGTACGTACCGGCCGGCGTGGACCTGTCGCAGGATGATGCCGATATTTGCGCCACGGCCGAGAAAGCCGCCGAGAACGTCAAGAAGGTTTTATGGAAAGCGATTTCTGACACCCACGCACGCGACCTCATTGAACAAGAGTGTAGCGACTACGGCATTGATATGCCTGAAGTGGATGATGATGACCTGCGCGCCATCATTGCACGTGTCGTGGATCCACGCTGGTGGCGCAGGCAACTGCGCAAGGTGGTCGGCCGCGCCTTTGAGGGCGGCAATATCCGCCTGGGCTACGTCCATTACCACGGCGAGCCCTATGCCAGTAATGACGCCGTACTGTCTCGCCTGGCACAGAACCGGAGAAATGCTGCCGCACTGGAATCAACCATTGTGCGCAATGAGGCTGGCCAGGAATTCAGCATTGCTGAGCTGGCCGAGAAGACGACTGCCAATAAGACCATTCGTCGTGGCGAACTCATGCTGCGCATCAATGGTTTCGAGGCCATTGCGAAGGAGTGCAACGATCAGGGCCTGTTCCTCACCTGGTCTTGCCCATCGCGCTTCCATGCGACGCTGCACACCGGTAAGCCGAATCCGAAGTATGACGGTTCGGACCCGCGCACCGCCAATAAGTACCTCGGCAAGATGACTGCGCTGGCGCGTTCGGCGCTGGCCCGTCGCGGTATCGGCCTGTACGGCTTCCGTATTGCCGAACCGCATCACGATGGTTGCCCGCACTGGCACATGCTGGTGTTCGTGCGCGCACTGCAGGATTACACCACGCCGCACGTCAAGGACGTGGCCAGCCGCGCTATCCGCGTCATGAAGAGATATGCCTGGCGTGTGGATCGCGGCGAGCCTGGCGCATTCAAGCGCCGCCTGGATGTGAAGCGTATCGACTGGGCGAAAGGTAGTGCTGCGGGCTACATCGCCAAATATGTGGCCAAGAACATCGATGGGGTGGCGGACCACAAGACCAAGGAAGGCTATCTCATCACCACCGATATGGCGGGTGATCGTGAGCTGACGCCCTCGGCCCGCGTGGAAGCCTGGGCGGCCCGCTGGGGGATTCGTCAGTTCCAGCAATGGGGTGGCGCACCGGTAAGCGTCTGGCGCGAGCTGCGCCGCGTTCCGGCAGACATGGTGCAAGAAGCACCACCGGCGATGGCTGCTGCCTGGGATGCGGTGCAGAAGGTCGAGGGCGAGAAGCGCGCGTGCTGGGCCAGCTATTTGCGCGCCCAAGGCGGTGCCATCGTGAAGCGCGACGATCTGATGGTCACGCTGGCGAAGGAAACCAAGACAGTCAGCGGTCGCTATGAAGAGTGCGAGCGCGTCATGCCTTATGGCGTCCAGTGTCGCCAGATGGTCGGTGTGGTTTTTAAATCCGTTCGGCACACATGGACGCCAGTTCAAGGACACGACGCCCGCGCTTCGGCGGGTTCGGGGTTCCCTTGGACTCGTGTAAATAACTGTACGCAGCCCGCTGGGCCTGACTTTTCAGCAGATGTGTCCTTCGAGCCGAAGACATCACCAGCGCCGGTCATGTTCAAGCCCGACCAAGCCGCCCAGATCGATCATGCCTGGCTCGCCCTGGGCGCATGTCCCTGGCCTCGACCGGTGGTGGACGACATGCCGACATGGCCAGGGCCAGCTATGACCGCCGACGAACAGCGCCAGGCCCTGGCCTCATGGGACGCAATCAAGGCATGCCCATGGCCGCGCGTGGTGCCGGTGCAGGATAAATCGCCGCGCCGTGGAACGCCGTGCCAGGTCGCCGACTGGCGGGCCGGCCGGCTCGATGTGACAGAACTTCCGATTGATACCAACCCAACGAAAGGGAACGCCCCATGACCGCGTTTCGTGTCGTCGTGCGCACTTCCAACGCACGCCATTCTTACACCGCCATCGCAGCCCATAGCTGCGACGTGATCGCCGCCGCCGTCGATCGCTTTGGCGTGTGCTCTGTTACGGCCATTCAGGAGAACCAAAAGTGAACGCAACCACAACCACCAATCCCGCCGTGTCTTACCGCGCCGAAGGTTACGACACCACGTATTTCGCCAAGCAGCCGAAACAGCGTGATTTCGTCATGCTGCCACCGCAGCCCCTGGACCGCATCACGTTCAACACACCAGATGACGGTGTACTGGCTGGCTATGTATCGGTCATCCGTCAGCACCTGGGCAATGGCCAGAGATTCGCCTGGGTGGAGCTGGATGACGAGCTGGCAGGGCAATTCCGGGGCGTGCCGCTGGTGGACATCCTCACTTGCGATGATGCGGGAAGCCTGCGCCGTAATATGCCGAACCAAGAAGCCAGACGTCTGTGCCTGAGCGACTACAGCGAAAAGTTGAAATCAGAGCCTCTGTGGGCAGCTTCTACAGATACTGGCCGAGCAGTTAAACCCTAAGCTCCGAAGCAGAAACATGCCCTAGACAAAAATGCAGAAACCGAAAGACATAATCTACATCCGGCATTATGAAGGCGACGATCTTTACAAGCTCTAAACAACAATCCAATTTTGTTGGACAGTTTCTGTGCAGCATTGATCACGCTAGTGACGAAATGCATCGTGAATACAATGCCGTGAACGGTTGCCTCTGCTGGAGAGCCTATCGAATCTCCATTTCACGTCTCAACAGATTGTTTCAAAAGCTGAGGGGCACTCTGCGCAACGAAGGTGTGATATGAAGGCACAAATGTTCTTAGTAATGAAATATGAGCGCATGACGATGACACTGGCCGAAGTCTGCGAGGAAATCAGCTTGGAGGTCGGCACCGCTCACAATAAAATCTCGGCAGGAACATTTCCAATCCCAACGCGTAAGGAGGGTAGGAACCGCGTGGCTGATGTACGTGACGTTGGCGACTACCTAGACAGGCAGCGCCAGGAAGCCAAGGAAGCGTATGAAATCCGGCATTGATGCCTTAATCCGCCTCAAACTGAAAGGCCTGAGCCCGGTGCAATACCGAACTCAGGCCTTCGCTGGCTAGCTTTTAAGCCGTCCGAATTTACGGGTCAGTTCAAAATTCCGAGCAGCCCGTTCGACCCAGGCCGGGGTCCCGGCCTGCTAATCCTCAGATTTCATTGCCGCCGCGATCGCCCTGATAGCGATCGTATATCGCCCCCGCCCAGGCCGCAAATCACGGCAGTCGCGCAATGGCATTGAGTTGAGCCTGGGAGTAGCCAGAGATATCCAATCCATTAGGGAAGTACTGTCGCAGCAAGCCGTTTATGTTCTCGTTCGATCCGCGCTGCTATGGACTGCGTGGATCGCAGAAGTAAACCTAGATGTTGATTTGCTCGCAGATTTGGCCCTCTCCATTTGACCCACCTTCCATTGCCTGCTGAAGGTAGCCACTCGGTCAGCCATCCGCGAAATCAATCACCACACGCGAGGCCACCTGGCCATGTTCCAGCCGTTCGAAGACCTGATTGATGGCCGAAAGCGGCTGCAACTCGATATCTGCCTTGACCTTACCGGTTGCGGCAAAAGCAAGCGCCTCATTCATGTCCTGGCGAGTTCCGACAAACGAACCGCGAATGGTGATGCAATTGGCCACCACATCGAACAGCGGTATCGGAAATTCTCCCGGCGGTAAGCCGACCAGTACGCAGGTGCCAAGCTTACGCGTCATAGAAACACCCTGCGCGAAGGCGCTTAGCGATGGTGCAGTGACAAGCACACCATGCGCCCCTCCGCCGATTTCTTTCTTCAACACTACAGCCGGATCGCTGGCTTTGGCATTGATCAGCAAATCTGCTCCCAACTGCCTGGCGTGCTCCAGCTTGCCATCGTCGACATCAATCGCGCACACGTTGAGTCCCATGACTTTGGCGTATTGCACCGCCAAATGGCCCAGGCCCCCAGCGCCGGAGATGGCAATCCATTCACCGGGCTTGACCGAGGTCTCCTTGATACCCTTGTAGGTAGTGACACCGGCACAGATGATCGGCGCCGCTTGCAGCGCACTGAGTCCTGCCGGAATGTGTGCGACATAGGCAGGATCAGCGAGAATGTATTCGGCAAATCCGCCGTTGACGGTGTAGCCACCGAATTGGGCCTGGCCACATACGGTCTCCCAGGCTTTCAGGCAATATTCACAATGGCCGCAAGCGGAAAACAACCAGGGCACACCGACGCGGTCACCCGCCTTCACCCTACTCACTCCGGCACCGACGGCTACAACCAAACCGATACCTTCATGTCCAGGTATGAATGGCAGTGTTGGCTTCAGAGGCCAATCTCCCTTAGCGGCATGCAGATCGGTGTGGCACACCCCACAGGCTTCCGTCTTGACAACAATCTGGCCTGCTGCCGGCGTGGGAATATCCCGCTCCCGTAGAACCAAAGGCTTTCGGAACTGCTCGACGACTGCGGCTTGCATTTTCAGTGCCATTATGAATTCCTTTGATTTTGAGAATTGAAGACGGGTGGAGCGGAAGACTTGAGCACGCTGCCGCCCAGCGGTGCACTCATTACATATGCCGTGTTTTTTTAGGCCGTGCTAGCCAGGCCACGGATCGCCTCAATCATTTTTACCAGTACGGTTTGCGCGTCGCCATACACCATCTCGCAGTTGTCCCCGTAGAACAGGGGATTTTCAATACCAGCATAACCACGGCCTTCACCGCGCTTCACGATGTATATTTTCTTCGCCTGGTCGGCATTGAGGATGGGCATGCCGAAAATCGGTGATGACTTGTCGTTGCGTGCAGCAGGATTGACCACATCATTGGCGCCTATCACCATCACTACATCGGTGTGGCTGAATTCTTCATTGATATCTTCAAGCTGATAGATCATGTCGTAAGGCACACTAGCCTCGGCCAGCAGTACATCCATTTGGCCCGGCATACGCCCCGCAACCGGATGCACCGCGAACTTCACAGTAACGCCGGCCACCTGCAACAATTTTACGAACTCATATAGCTTTTGTTGGCCGTGAGCGACGGCAAGCCCGTATCCTGGCACGATGATTACGCTACCGGCATAGCGCATGGAAATCCCGGCGTCGCCAGCATCGACCGGCTTCAGTTCGCCTTTGATAGCACCCGGCCTGGTCTTCGCAACCGCACCGAAATTGGTGAACACCACATTACCGATCGATCGATTCATTGCCTTGGCCATCAGTTGAGTGAGCGATAAGCCGGCCGCGCCCACTACCATGCCAGCGATCATGAGCGCCGGATTTTGCAGAACGAGCCCCTCCAGGGCCACGGCCAGCCCCGTTAATGCGTTGTAAATGGAAATCACCACGGGCATATCGGCACCGCCAATAGGCAATGTCATCAGCACACCGAAGACCAGCGCAAAAGCAAAAAACAGGCAGACCAATAGCGGCGCCGGCTGTGGTGTACCGATCACCACTTGCGTCAGATAGACGATGAAGCCTCCGAGAATGATGGTAGCCAGCATGGCGGTACCGTTTAGGATTTGTTGCCCGCGAAACCTCAGGGGCTGCTTAATTACTCCTTCCAGCTTGGCCCACGCAACCAGCGATCCGGACAGCGATACAGATCCAATCAGCGCGCCGAGCAAGGTAATGCTGAGTGATGGGATTCCGATGGCGCGAGTACTGAACAGTTCCATCGCCGCGATCGCTGCTGCAGCCCCGCCGCCCATACCGTTATAGAGCGCAACCATCTGAGGCATGGAGGTCATCGCTACACGTTTCCCGCTCAACCACGCCGTGCCGCCCCCCAATAGCAAGGCCGCGATTGCAAGTGCGATATTGAGCGGCAGATGCAGCTGTGCACTTGCATGGACACCGGCAATATAGAAGAAACCAACCACGACTGCGGCCAGCATGCCGCCACCTGCTAGCACAATCCCTGACGGTGCGGTGACGGGCGATGACATGCGTTTGAGACCATAGATCAGAAGAAACGCTGCAGCCAGATCCACGCCGCCGATTAGTAGTTGTGCAATCGAGTTGATCATGCTGGTTCCTCAGCCGGGCGTGGGCTTGGTCTGTGCGGCTTTCTTCGCGCGTCGTTTCGATGTTCTGGGATGCAGCGGTTTGGTTGGCCCCGGCTGAAACATCGCCAGCATGCGTTCGGTTACCGCGTAGCCGCCCACCGCGTTGCCAGCGCCCAGCAGCACGGCGAAGAAACCGATGACCTGATCCAGTGTCGTGCCGGCATTGAGCAACGCATACAGTGCGCCAACGACTACAATGCCGTGCACGAAATTGGAGCCGGACATCAGCGGCGTGTGCAATATGGCCGGCACACGAGTGACCACCACCCAGCCGGTAACGCCGGCCAACATGAGGATATAGACGGCCGCATAGCCGTTAATGCTGAAGTCGGGATTCATTGTGCGCTCCTGATGATGTCGCTTTCCATGCTGTCGGCCGATGCGTGGTTGGCCAGCACAATGCCGTTCTGCAGATTGCCGGAATGGGTTACCGCCGTTCTAGCCAGGACTTCGTCATCCCAATCGATAGTGACGACGTTATTTTTCAGCATCAAGGCCAGCAGGTTGTATTGGTTCCTGGCATACAGATCGCTAGCATCGCTGCTCAACAAAGAGGGAATATTTAGCGGTGCAACAATGGTGACAGCACCGATGTACGCGGTCTCACCAGGCCGCGTATCGAAGCAGTTGCCGCCGCCCTCGGCCGACATATCCACAATGACCGCCCCTCCTTTCATACCTTTCAACTGTTCGGCGCTGATCAGCTTGGGAGAGGGCTTTCCGGGAATCGCCGCAGTAGTGATGATGAGATCGGCCTGCTGTATATGTCGCGTGAGGACGGCATCGATCTTCACCTGTTCGTCAGCACTCAAGGCACGGGCATAACCTCCCTCGCCACGTGCGTCAACTCCAGTGTCGATGAAGCTCGCGCCCAGCGAGAGTGCCTGTTCCTGGGTCTCAGGACGAACGTCATAGGCCTCGACGACCGCACCCAGGCGATGCGCGGTGGCGATCGCTTCCAGACCGGCTACCCCAAGTCCCATCACCAGTACCCGGGCAGGTCCCACTGGCCCGGCTGCGGTGGTGATCTTCGGCAGGATTCTGGCGAGATGCGTCGCACCCAGCTGTACGCCGTAGTAGCCGGCCAGTGCAGACTGACTGGAGAGTGCATCCATCGCCTGTGCACGAGTGATGCGGGGAATGCGTTCCATCGCAAAGCAGGTGATCTTTTTATCCAACAAGCATTGCATCAGGCTGGTCGCTATTTCCGGGTAGATGAACGATATGAGAATTGCCCCCTCCTGCATCGCATTGACCTGTTGTACCGAGGGAGGCTGAACGGCGAGCACGACATCGGCCCGCTCGAGCAGTTGAGCACAATCGGAAGTAAAGAGGACCTCCTCATAGGCGGCGTCGTGGTAGCCGGCGCTGACACCCGCATCAGTTTGCATGTGCAGCCTGGCGCCAAGCTTGATCAGTTTGGGCACAAGAGCCGGAACCAGCGCGACACGGCGTTCATGCGGTCGCATTTCCTTCAGGATGGCAATAGTGACGTACATACTGATGGCCTATGCTGGGGCATCTATCGAAGCCGTGCGCACCAGTTTTTTGTTCACGAACTCCTGGATGCCCATGCTCGACAATTCACGTCCGTAGCCCGAATTCTTGATGCCGCCGAACGGTAAATCGGGCGTAGTCCAGGTGGGATGATTGATGAATACCATACCGGTATTGATGTGGCTGGCCAAACGCTTGCCGCGGTGTACGTCTCGGGTAAAGATGGAGCCGCCGAGGCCAAATTCGGAGTCGTTGGCCAGCGCAATTGCTTCGTTCTCATCCTTGACGCGGAAGAACAATGCCACCGGTCCGAAGAATTCATCCCTGAAGGCAGGATTGTCTGGAGTGATATGACTTAGAATTGTGGGCTCCATGAAAGCGCCCGGACGATTGAGGCGCTTGCCGCCCATCACCAGCTTTGCGCCTTTCTCAACCGCCTGCTTCACTTGGGCGAGCAACTTGATCAATGCTGCCTCGGTCGAGAGCGGCCCTAGCGTGGTTGCCACATCCATCGGATTGCCCGGTTTGAGCTTGGCAAGCGCAGTCTGGAACTTATCAAGAAATCGATCCGCCAGCTCCTCGACCACAATAAAGCGCTTGGCCGCAACACAGCACTGGCCGGTGTTGTTCATCTTGGCCCACACCGCCCATTCGACGGTCTTGTCGAGATCGGCATCCTCCAGCACGATAAAGGCGTCGCTACCACCCAATTCCATCGTCGATTTCTTCAGATTCAGACCCGCGCGCGCTGCCACAGCTTTGCCGGCCTCCACGCTGCCGGTCAGGGCAATACCTTTGATACGCGGGTCATCTATGACGCGGTTGACCTGGTCGTATGAAATGAGCAGGTTGGTGTAGGCCCCGGCAGGTGCACCGGCATCCAGCCATAACTTCTCAAAGGCGATAGCACATTGAGGCACACATCCCGCGTGCTTTACCATCACTACATTGCCGGCCATCAGATTGGGGGCTGCAAAGCGTGCGAGCTGATAGTAAGGAAAATTCCAAGGTTCCACGCCAAACAGCACTCCAAAAGCTGCGTTCTGGATCTCTGCTTCGCCGGTTGTCGGATGCAGTGCTTCTGGTGCCAGGAAGGTCTCGGCATTCTTTGCGTAATGGTCGATGATGTCGGCGCTCAGTTCCACTTCGCCACGCGCCTGGGTGATCAGCTTTCCCATCTCAAGCGTGACGGGCCGCGCAAATTCCTCGCTGCGCTCTCGCATCAGCACCGCCGCCCTGGCAACGATCACGGCGCGCTCGCCGTAACTCTTCTTATTCCAGATTTCAAAGCAGGCAGCGGCCGTTGCAAGGGCAGATTCCAACTGCCCATCGGTCATTTCCTCAAACTTTTGTAGGACAGTGCCGTCATAAGGATTAACACTTTCGTAGCTCATGGCATATTCCTTGTTGATTAGAAGCGAATTGGCAGAGCAGCGATAGCCAAGAACGATCAACCTTCAAAACAGCGCTGAACCGTCGTCCTGAGGGATCAGGAACTTTTTCCCGTCAGAATCGGCTACTCATTGCTCATTAGCCTCGATGATGACTTTCAGTGACTTGGTTTCAGGAGCATGCGCAAAAGTCTCATAAGCCTCCAGAATCTCATCGAACTTAAAGCGATGCGTAATCAGTTGTAAGGCATCGATTTTTTTAGCAGCAAGGGATTTGAGCAGCATGGGCGTGCTAACGGTATCCACCAGCCGGGTGGTAATGGAAATATTGCGGTCCCAGAGCTTTTCCAGATGCAATTGGACCGGTACGCCATGCACACCAATATTGGCGATAGTTCCTCCCGCCGCCACGACTTGCTGACATAGATCGAACGTGGCCGGAATCCCAACGGCCTCAATCGCAGCATCGACGCCCTTTTCCTGCGTCATTTGCATGATCTTCTCGCGTACGGCCCCATCTGCGCTGTTGATAATGTCGGTTGCGCCAAATCGCTTTGCCACCTCCAGACGGCTCTGGTCCAGATCGATCATGATGATCTTCGCCGGCGAATAGAATTGCGCCGTCAGCAAAGTTGCCAAGCCGATCGGCCCGGCACCGACAATCGCTACGATCGAGCCCGGGGCCACTTTGCCATTGAGTACACCGCACTCGAATCCAGTGGGCAGGATATCGCTGAGCATAACCAACGCATCTTCATCGGCGCCAGCTGGTACCGGATACAGACTGGTATCTGCATGTGGTATGCGCACATATTCAGCCTGCGTGCCATCAATCGTATTCCCAAGTATCCACCCGCCTGTGAGGCAATGTGAGTACATCCCGCGCCGGCAATACTCACATTTCCCGCATGAGGAAACACAGGAAATAAGTACGTGATCGCCTTTGTGAAACGTCGCTACGGCCGTTCCCACCGAATCGACGATGCCTACACCTTCATGTCCAAGGATGCGGCCTGGCTTACAGCTTGCCACGTGTCCCTTGAGAATATGGAGATCTGTACCGCAGATCGTAGTCTTCATGATCTTCACGATGGCATCGCCGGGCGCTGCAATGTCGGGCTTAGAACGGTCTTCAAGTGCCTTATTGTTGCTGCCTTTGTAGATTAAAGCCTTCATCGCACCCTCCTGCAGAGCTGAGAATCGGTCATTTGATGGATTCGATAATCCGGGAGACCAATTGTGTGCTCTGACGTCATCTGCCTTCTGTACGCTAACCCGCTTTGGCAGTATGAAAAATCCACCTTGGAGTGCTTCTAGAGAATGCATTGCGTCGATTGGGCTACTGTGCAAATTTCGGGCGCATCCCGTTGAACGACTTAGTCTCTTCATACGCGATTTTGGTACCCGGACTGTCTCTCTGTTTCAATACAGAAGTAGTTCCTCTGCATGTCTCTCTACCTGCTACCGAAATTTCGAGACATCCGTCCCATGTTCGATATCCAACAGACTCTCACTAAAGACTTCTTTAAAGTCAGGAAGTCGATTGAAACATGCTCTGTGCAGCCGCGCCGATCGTGCTTCTGTTCGTATGCAGTCATTCACAATCAGGAGGTTAATGATGAAAAAGATCAACTTAGTCATGGAACTCGCTGTTATCGCCATGATGTTTACAACAGGTTCGGTATCAGCCCAAACTGCCGGTAGCAGTACAACATTAGGCGTCAGCATTGTCGAATCCACACAAGTCGCATTGGGCTGGAGCGTCAAGAAATCGATCCTCGGGAAAGTGGTTTACACAGACACCGGTAAAAAGATTGGGAAGGTCGAAGATCTGATTATCGCGAAAGACCGACAGGTCTCCTATGTGATTATCGGGGCGGGAGGGTTCGTGGGTATTGGCACCCACAACGTCGCGATTCCTGTTGCGCAGATCGAATATCAGGGTGACAAGTTAATCATGCCTGGTGCCACACGTGATTTAGTCAAAGCACTCCCTCGTTTTGACTATGCAAGCAGTAGCTCAAGGCGCGATGAATTTGTAGCAAAGACTGAGGCTGACCTCGCCAGCGCCAGAACGGAAATTGCGATGTTAAAAAATCGCACCGTCTCGGGAACGAACGAGGCCAAAACGGAGATGGAGATGAGGATCAACGCGTCAGAAAAAGCACTGAAGGACACCGAGGATAAATTGATCGAACTGAAGAATTCCAAGGCAGGTCGATGGATGGAGTTTGAAGCAGGAGTGAAAGGTGCGAATGAACGCTTGCAAAGGTCGCTATTAAAGGCATCTGTGTGATCTCTACCGAGACTATCGCGACGTTTGAACTGCGCATCCATGAAGAAGAGCTGAGGCGCGATGCCTGGCGTGCGGCTGGCAATCTAGAGAAATATCTTGAAGCCTGCGGCACGGTGGATTGTCTTGAACGACAGCTGGAATTGAGATTCCAGAAACCATAGAAATGCATGCTCAGCTATATCGTACGGTGCGTGCATAAGGTGTTCGATATCTGGCGGCACGTCGTGACTATCAATCATGTCGCCAGCACTTCAAAGAGAAAATTTCAACACCGTTGAAAGGAATTGAAATGATTACGAAAAATGCCGGTCTTGCGATCGCAACTTATGCATCGCACCAGGAAGCGGAAGACGCCATCAAAGAACTACAGCGCTTGGGCTTTGACATGAAGAAAGTCTCTATTATCGGGAAGGACTATCGATTGGAAGAACATGTCATTGGTTTTCTCAACGCCGGCGATCGCGCCCGTATCTATGGAAAATTGGGCGCATTCTGGGGAGGGCTGCTTGGTATCCTTTTCGGATCGGCGTTGCTGTTCGTCCCAGTCGTGGGCCACATTGTCGTGCTGGGCCCACTCGCAGCGATGTTGTTTTCCGGCCTAGAAGGCGCAGTATTGGCGGGGGGCGCTAGTGCGTTGGTCGGCGCGTTGAGCTCGTTAGGTATTCCTAAGGACTCCGTGCTTCGCTATCAGACTGCACTTCAGGCGGAACACTTCATTCTTGTTGTTCACGGCGATACAGGTTCGGGGGAGCGCGCAAAGAGTCTGCTGACCTCTTCTGGCTATCTATCGTTCGAGCATCATGTGCCCTCTGGAAAGCCAACGTTGTCCGCTCCGCTGGAGCAGATCAATTGAACCGTTCTTGACTTAGTCGTCTCATGTGGTTAGACACGCGGGAGATGTAATCTGTAATCAAAGAAAGGTGCCCAGCGCCTTTCATGCTCGAGCTGGCAACCAATGGGGCACTTTTTATGGGGCGGCCAGTACAGCCTTTTTCGCGTGACTGACTCTGGCCTGATGCTGAGCCATTCACAAAGAAGCCGCAGTGGGTCGCTGCCTAGCTATGAAAATGGCCTCTTCCGGCGTAGCATTCTCTTACGATCACACAGCGCCTTCTGGAGATTTAACAACCTGGAAATCGCTCATGGATAAATCCAGTTTTCTGCCATTAATCCCGTTAGCACTAGCCGAAATGGATCGCGCTCATCAGCAGGTGCTGGCGGGATTTGTACAGTTGTCGCAAATACCTAACGCCGATTTTGCGGGGGCGTTCGATACATTGGTCAGGCAGATCGAGACAGGCTTCCGCAAACAAGAGGAACTAATGGACAAGATTGCGTATGTCGGTCTCAAGTCCCACCGGAAAGAGCATTGTGCCTTGCTTACTTTGTTGCACCGGCTGAAGCCCTATATCGATGATGGGGATACCCCGCCATCTGACATCGTCCAGAGCATGATGCCGGTCATGTTCATGAAGCACATGGGCGTTATGGATGCACAGTTGGCCAGTGTCTTGCGCGATTTCGAATGGAACCACTGACTATTGATTTTCTCTCAGATTTTACTCTCTCCATTTCCCCAGCTTCCATTGCCTGTTGACGCCAGCCACCCGGTCATACGCGCCATCGTATTCCAGTCCTTTTAGGTACAGGAACATCTAGTTAGGGGGCATTCTTTGCGTTGCAGATTTGAACATCTCTGCACTGAGTCAGGCGGAGATCTTGGCTGTGAAGTCATCGAGCGAGCTTGGTGAACGCTTTACTGGATAACCGGTTTTGTTGACATAGAATCGGATTTGGCGACGAACTGTCCTGAACGATGAACTGCTGATTGGACAGGATTCGCTTCGGAAGGTTTACTTCACGCGGCGGCAAGTCTTTTTACACAGCCTCGGCCAGAAGCGGACTTCTGACGCTTATCGGCGTCTAGGTAGCCGCCACCCTGTCCAGCTCGTTACAGTTTGACTTGCCAACTCAAACCGAACTGTGCGCCCACGTGCCTTCCAAATATGCAAATTCTGCGCGTAGTGGACAAAATTTGGACAAAAAATACTACCAACCCATTACCTATAGGACATCCAGACCTAATTCGCTCCAGTCCATCATCGGGGCGACGCTCAGGGTGCGCGGAGGCAGGTCTTTCTTCATGGGCTGACGAAATGCATCAATCAAGGTTCGTTTGCGCCTTCGGGCGCGGGGGCGACGATGGGATAGCCACACTCGCCGCAATCATCGCAATGGTACTTCGGCGCCGTCCCGAGGGTCTTTCCAGCTTACGCCAGCAATGGCTAGCAATGGCAGATAGCAGCGACAAATAGAAAGCCCGCAAGGCTTGCGCGTTGCGGGCTGGTGTCCCCTCTATCCTCTTCGAGATAGGATTTTTCGTACAGCGGACTCGATTCTGCACCACAAACCGGCAGTCGTCATTTCGCAATGCACAAAAACAGCGCAACAAAATCTATTTTGGACAAATGTTCATCTCTACTGACAAAGAGATGAAGACAAATCCGGCACCGAAACACCGCCGGGAAGCCCGGAAAGCGCCTCATTGGTTGGTCCGGCGAAATCGGCAAAAAAAAAGCCCACAACCGAAGTTGCGGGCTTGAATCCAATTCTTTAGGAGGAAATTGGAGGAGACAGGTGTAACTATATGGCAGTGCATCATGGCTGTCTGCTTTATTGTGCTGATATCAGTTATTCACAAACCACATATCAACACAACCTACCTCACTCCGGCGGCCGTTACCGGCCACCCCGCTCCCTTAGACCGATTCTTCGCGCGACGCCTTCTTGCGCTCGTGTTCCTTCAGGTGACGCTTGCGCAGGCGGATGCTCTTCGGGGTAACTTCGACCAGCTCGTCGTCCTCGATGAATTCCACCGCGTATTCCAACGACAGCTCGATGGGCGGCACCAGGCGCACGGCTTCGTCGGTACCGGAAGCGCGCACGTTGGTCAGCTGCTTGCCCTTGATGGGGTTGACCACCAGGTCGTTGTCGCGCGAGTGGATGCCGATGATCATGCCTTCATACACCGGGTCGTTGTGGCTGACGAACATGCGGCCGCGATCCTGCAGCTTCCACAGTGCGTAGGCCACGGCGGCGCCGTCGTCCTGGGAGATCAGCACACCGTTGCGACGGCCGGCCAGTTCACCCTTGGTGGTGTCAACCGGCTTGTAGTCGTCGAACACGTGGCTCATCAGACCGGTGCCGCGGGTCAGGGTCATGAATTCGCCCTGGAAGCCGATCAGGCCACGCGCCGGGATGTGGTATTCCAGGCGCACACGGCCCTTGCCGTCCGGTTCCATGTTCTGCAGGTCGCCACGACGGCGGCCCAGTTCTTCCATCACGCCACCCTGGTGGGTTTCTTCGACATCGACGGTCAGGTTTTCGTACGGTTCTTCACGTACGCCATCCACCATGCGGAACACCACGCGCGGACGCGACACGGCCAGTTCGAAGCCTTCGCGGCGCATGTTTTCGATCAGGATGGTCAGGTGCAATTCGCCACGGCCCGACACTTCGTAGGTCGAGTCGTCGTTCTCGGCCTGCACCACGCGCAGAGCCATGTTGGACTTCAGTTCCTTTTCCAGACGATCACGGATCTGGCGGGTGGTGACGAACTTGCCTTCGCGGCCAGCCAGCGGCGAGGTGTTGACCATGAAGTTCATGGTCAGGGTCGGTTCGTCCACCTTCAGCATCGGCAGGCCATTGGGCGCATCCGGCGAGCAGATGGTGGAACCGATGCCGATTTCCTCGATACCGTTGATCAGCACGATGTCGCCGGCCAGGGCTTCGTCCACCAGCACGCGCTCCAGACCCTTGAAGGTCAGCACCTGGTTGATGCGGGCCTTGGTGGGCTTGTCTTCGGGACCGTTCATCCAGACCACGTCCTGACCGCCCTTGACGCGACCGGCCAGGATACGGCCGACGCCGATCTTGCCGACGTAGGAGGAGTATTCCAGCGAGGTGATCTGCAGTTGCAGCGGCGCGTCCGGGTCATCCTTGCGGGCCGGGACGTACTTCAGGATGGCGTCGAACAGCGGTTCCATGCTGCCGCCACGCGCTTCCGGGTCCAGGCTGGCGTAGCCGTTCAGGCCCGAGGCGTAGATCACGGGGAAGTCCAGCTGTTCTTCGGTCGCACCCAGCTTGTCGAACAGTTCGAAGGTGGCGTTGATGGCCCACTCGGCGCGTGCGCCCGGGCGGTCGATCTTGTTCAGGACCACGATCGGCTTCAGACCCAGGGCCAGCGCCTTGCGGGTCACGAAGCGGGTCTGCGGCATCGGGCCTTCCTGGGCATCCACCAGCAGCAGCACCGAGTCGACCATCGACAGCACGCGCTCGACCTCACCGCCGAAGTCGGCGTGGCCCGGGGTATCGACGATGTTGATGTGGGTGCCCTTGTACTCCACCGCGCAGTTCTTCGACAGGATGGTGATGCCGCGTTCCTTTTCGATGTCGTTGGAGTCCATCACGCGGTTGTCCACTTGCTGGTTGTCGCGGAAGGTACCGGACTGGCGCAGCAGCTGGTCCACCAGAGTGGTTTTGCCGTGGTCAACGTGGGCGATGATGGCGATGTTGCGAATTGCGCGGATATTGTTTGACATGGTGACTGTGGTTGGAATGCCGATTCTTGGGAGGCGCGCATTATAGCATGTTGCGACGCATGAACTTTGAAAAAACCTGTGTTTTCAACGGCTTGCCGGTGCCCGGAGCATCCCCCGGGAAGACCTGCTGCAAGCCGCTTTGCTGCTGTTTTGTGCTGCTTTTGTGCTGGGTCTGGCTGATTTCTAGGAGGCCGTGGACACCAGCCGTTCCGGCGCCAGGATGGCGTATTCCTGCAACAACCCGGTACCCAGCAAGGCGCCATCCGAACTGCGATAGACCCGCACCCGGCCGGTCTGCTCCGGTACGGGCACACCCTCCTTGCCCAGCGGCAGGCGCTGGCCGTGCAGGAAGCGGCGCGCCAGCTCATCCGTCAGTTGCACTGCCGGGAAGCTGCGCAGCAGGCCATCGACGGGCAACAACATGGCCTTGCGGGAGTCGACGTCACCGGGAGCGTCGAACTGTTCCAGCGTGACCGCACCCTCCAGCGTCAGCGGGCCGACACCGATGCGGCGCAGGGCGTTCAGGTGCGCGCCGCAGCCCAGGGCCTCGCCGATATCTTCACCCAGCACGCGGATATAGGTCCCTTTGCTGCAGGTGACGCGAATACGCAACATCGGCGCCTGGTAATCCAGCAACTCCAGCGCATGGATGGTCACGTCGCGCGCCTCACGTTCCAGCGTGATGCCGGCGCGGGCGTATTCATACAAGGGCTTGCCATCTCGCTTCAAGGCCGAGTGCATGGGAGGAACCTGGCTGATCGGGCCACGGAACTGCGCCAGCGCGGCTTCGATCTGCGCCACGCTGACAGCCACCGGCCGCTCAGCGAGGACCTGGCCCTCGGTGTCGCCAGTATCGGTGCGCACACCCAGGTGCACGAGCGCCTCGTAGGTCTTGTCGGCTTCCAGCAGGTCCTGCGAGAACTTGGTGGCTTCGCCGAAGCACAGCGGCAGCAAGCCGGTGGCGAACGGATCCAGGGTGCCGGTATGGCCAGCCTTGGGCGCGTTAAGCATACGCTTGGCGCGGATCAGGGCGTCGTTGGAGGACAGGCCCACCGGCTTGTCCAGCAGCAACACACCATGCACCGGCACGCGCGGAGGACGCGGCGGCCGTTGCGGCTGGCCGCGCTTGCTGCGCTTGCCCTGCTCCGGCGCACTATCGGGGGAAGCGGACGCGGGGTCCGCCGTCATATTGTCAGCCATGAAATGCAAGACCGGCCTCGCGCCCCGATGAAGGGATCGCAGACCGGTGCGAAGATGAAGGAGAAAAACTGCAATGCTACGACGCAGCCGACGCCTGGCTCAGGCCTCGTCGTCCGAATCCTTGGCGCGGGTAGCGTTGGCCTCGTCGATCAGGCGCGACATTTCAATGCCGCGCGCGGTCGAGTTGTCGTGCACGAAATGCAGTTCCGGCAAGGTGTGGATGGTCAGGCGCCGACCCAGCTGGGTACGCAGGTAACCGCCCGCCTTGCGCAGTCCGGCCAGGGTGTTCTTGATCGCATCCGGGTTGTCCACCAGCGTGGTGAAGAAAACCTTGGCGTGCGCGTAATCCGGCGTGACCTGCACTTCGGTAATGGTGATCATGCCCACCCGCGGGTCCTTCAGCTCGAAGGCGATCAACTCCGACAGATCACGCTGGATCTGGTCGGCTACGCGCAAGCCGCGCCCGGGAATGGATTTGCTATGTTTTGCCATGCTTTAAAAAAACAATCCGTCGATGGCTTGGCGGGAGGATTCCCGCGTTGCTGCGACGGATCTTGCCAGTGAAGCCGGCGCATCCATCAGGATACGCCGGCATATTGCCTTTTTACAGGGTACGGGCGACTTCCTGGACTTCGAAGATTTCGAGCTGATCGCCCACTTCGATGTCGTTGTAGCCCTTGAGCGAGAGACCGCACTCGAAGCCCGACTTGACTTCCTTGACGTCGTCCTTGAAGCGCTTGAGCGAATCCAGTTCGCCGGTCCACACCACCACGTTGTTGCGCAGCAGACGCACTTGCGAGCCACGCTTGACCAGGCCTTCCAGCACGTAGCAGCCGGCAATCGAACCCACCTTGCTGACCACGAACACCTGGCGGATTTCCACCAGACCCAGTGCCTGTTCGCGCTTCTCCGGCGACAGCATGCCGGACATCGCGGCCTTCACCTCGTCCACCGCATCGTAAATGATGTTGTAGTAACGGATGTCCACGCCCGAGGCTTCTGCCAGCTTGCGAGCAGATGCGTCGGCACGGGTGTTGAAGCCGATGATGACCGCCTTGGAGGCGACCGCCAGGTTGACGTCGTTTTCGCTGATGCCACCCACGGCGGCATGCACCACCTGGACGCGCACTTCGCTGGTGGACAGCTTCTGCAGCGACTGCACCAGTGCTTCCTGCGAACCTTGCACGTCGGTCTTGATGATCATCGGCAGGTTCTTGACCTCGCCTTCGGTCATCTGGTCGAACATGTTTTCCAGCTTGGCGGCCTGCTGCTTGGCCAGCTTCACGTCGCGGAACTTGCCCTGGCGGAACAGGCCGATTTCGCGCGCCTTGCGCTCGTCGGTCATGACCACCACTTCTTCACCGGCGGAGGGCACTTCGGTCAGGCCCTGAATTTCCACCGGCAGGGACGGGCCTGCCTCGGCGATGTTCTTGCCGTTCTCGTCCAGCATGGCACGCACACGGCCATAGGCCGAACCGGCCAGCACGACGTCGCCGCGCTTCAAGGTACCGGATTGCACCAGGATCGTTGCCACCGGGCCACGACCCTTGTCCAGCTTGGCTTCGATCACCAGGCCACGGGCCGGCACGTCCACCGGTGCGGTCAGTTCCAGCACTTCGGCTTGCAGCAGCACGTTTTCCAGCAGCGAGTCGATACCTTCGCCGGTCTTGGCCGATACCGCGATGAAGGGGGCATCGCCACCGTATTCTTCCGGCACGACTTCTTCAGCGATCAGTTCCTGCTTGACGCGGTCGGGGTTGGCACCCGGCTTGTCGATCTTGTTGATCGCCACCACCAGCGGCACGCCGCCGGCCTTGGCGTGGGCGATCGCTTCCTTGGTCTGGGGCATGACGCCGTCGTCGGCTGCCACCACCAGGATCACGATGTCGGTCGCCTTGGCACCACGGGCACGCATGGCGGTGAACGCCTCGTGGCCCGGGGTATCCAGGAAGGTGATCATGCCGCGCGGGGTTTCCACGTGGTAGGCACCGATGTGCTGGGTGATGCCGCCGGCTTCACCCGAGGCCACCTTGGTGCGACGGATGTAATCCAGCAGCGAGGTCTTGCCGTGGTCGACGTGACCCATGACGGTAACCACCGGTGCACGCGGCAGCGCTTCGGCATCGGCGTGTTCTTCGCCTTCGACCAGCAGCGCTTCCGGATCTTCCGCCTTGGCGGCGTGGGCACGGTGGCCCATTTCTTCCACCACGATCATCGCGGTTTCCTGATCCAGCACCTGGTTGATGGTGACCATCTGGCCCAGCTTCATCAGGTGCTTGATGACCTCGGATGCCTTGACCGCCATCTTGTGGGCCACTTCGGCCACGGTGATGGTTTCCGGCACGTAGACATCGTGCACCACGGCTTCGGTCGGCACCTGGAAATTGCTTTCACGCTGGTCATCGCCATGCGAATGACGACGGCCCTTGGGGCCGGCACGCCAACCATCGCGACCACCGCCACCGGTAGCGCCGCGCGACTTCATGCCGCCGGTGCCACGCTTCTTGGCATCGTCCTGCCAGGTCGACGAGACATTGGCCGACTTGATCGACTTCTTGTCTGCAGCCACGACCGGCTTCTTGTCATCCTTCTTCTCGCCCGGCTTGGCAGCGGTCGCCGGCTTATGCAGCGTGCCTTCGGAGGTCTTGGCCGGGGCTGCAGCAGGTTCGGGCGCCTTGATGACGCGACGCGGCGCATTCATCATGGCCTTGATCTGTGCCACTTCGTCTTCCACGGCCTTGCGGGCGCGGTCAGCGGCGGCAGCACGGTCAGCGGCTTCCTTGGCGGCGGCTTCAGCCTTCTTCTTGGCTTCTTCGGCAGCAGCGCGCTTCTTTTCTTCGGCAGCCTGGTCGACCGCCGGAGCCGGTGCAGCAGCGGCAGCAGCCGTCGCGGCGGGGGCAGCGGCCTTGGCCTTCTCGGCTTCGGCGGCAGCAGCAGCCGCTTCCGCGGCCTGACGCTTGGCTTCGGCCTCGGCTTCTTCGCGGATGCGTTGCTGCTCCAGCTCGGCAGCCTTGGCCTGGGCGGCGCGTTCGGCCTCCAGCTGGTCCAGACGCTCCTGTTGCGCCTTCAGTTCGGCCTGACGGCGAGCCTCTTCCTGCTCACGTTCCTGCGCTTCGATGGCCGGATCGCGCTGAGGCGCCGCAGCACGCGCTGCGGTCTCGTCCACGCTGGGCTCGTCACGCTTGATGAAAGTACGCTTCTTGCGCACTTCCACCTGGATCGTGCGCGATTTGCCGGTTGCATCGGCCTGCTTGATCTCGGTGGTTTCCTTACGGGTCAGCGTGATCTTTTTCTTCTCGCCTTCCGGCGCGGCCCCGCGCGCTCGGCGCAGGTGTTCAAGCAGGCGGTCCTTGTCTTCCTTCGACAGGGAATCGGATGCAGAGCTCTTCTCGACGCCGGCCGAACGCAGCTGGGTCAGCAGCAGATCAGCGGGCATTTTCAGCTCGGTGGCAAATTGGGCAACGTTGTTACTCGCCATTCAGTCCTCTTTTCTATGTGGCTCGGCAGATGATGTGGAGACGCACCGCTTCTCAGCGGCCTTCGACTGCGCTCCATGCCTTGGCCTGCAGGGCCTTGGCGCGCTCATCGTATTTGGAATCGATGAGCTTCATTTCATCGTCGGTCACATCTTCAAATGCATTTTCAATCAGTTGGCGCGCGCGCTCGGAAGGCAGGGCCAGGATCGCGCCGAATTCGTCATAAGCCAGGCCGGCGAAGGCCGGCAGCGTCTTCACGCCAGCCAGACCCAGCTTGCCGGCCAGCACACGGTCCAGGCCTTCGAAGTTGATCAGCTCCTCTTCCATGCCTTCCAGGCCTTCTTCGGAGGCGATCGCTTCGGTCACCAGGGCGTCGCGGGCGCGGTTGCGCAGCTCATTGACGGTCTCTTCGTCGAACGATTCGATCTCGAGCATCTCGGTGATCGGCACGTAGGCGATTTCTTCCAGGGTCGAGAAACCTTCCTCGACCAGGATGTCGGCCACTTCCTGGTCAACATCGAGCTTTTCCATGAACAGCGTACGGATCAGCGCGGTCTCGGCCGCCGACTTGTCGGCCGATTCCTCGGCCGTCATGATGTTGATCTGCCAGCGGGTCAGTTCGGCTGCCAGACGCACGTTCTGACCGCCGCGACCAATGGCGATGGCCAAGTTCTCTTCGTCCACCACCACGTCCATGGCGTGCTTCTCTTCATCGACCACGATGGAGGTGACGTTGGCTGGGGCCAGCGCGCCGATGACGAACTGCGCCGGGTCTTCCGACCACAGCACGATGTCCACGCGCTCGCCACCCAGTTCACCGGTGACGGCCTGCACGCGCGAACCGCGCATGCCCACGCAGGTACCGATGGGGTCGATGCGCTTGTCGGCGGTGTAGACGGCGATCTTGGCGCGTACGCCCGGATCACGTGCGGCAGACTTGATTTCCAGCGAGCCTTGTTCGATTTCCGGCACTTCCAGCTCGAACAGCTTCATGATGAATTCCGGCGCGGTGCGCGACAGGATCACCTGCGGGCCACGGGCACCGCGATCCACGCGCAGGATATAGGCACGGACACGGTCGCCGATGCGCAGGTTTTCCTTGGGGATCATTTGGTCGCGCGGCAGGCGGGCTTCGATCTTGCCGGATTCGATGATGGCGTCACCGCGCTCCATGCGCTTGATGGTGCCGGTCACCAGGGCATCGCCACGGGCCAGGAAGTCGGCCAGGATCTGCTCGCGTTCGGCATCACGGATGCGCTGCAGGACCACCTGCTTGGTGTCCTGTGCGAAGCGACGGCCGAATTCCACGGACTCGATCGGGTCTTCGATGTATTCGTCCACTTCGATGTCGGGGAACTGTTCCTTGGCTTCGAACAGCAGCACTTCCTGGTCAGGCAGTTGCAGGCCGGCTTCGTCGGGCACCACGTGCCAGCGGCGGAAGGATTCGAACTCGCCGCTTTCGCGATCGATGGAGACGCGAATGTCGACCTCGCCTTCATAGCGCTTCTTGGTAGCCTGCGCCAGGGCATGCTCCAATGCGCCGAAGACGACTTCCTTATCGACGTTCTTTTCGCGCGCCAGCGCATCGACCAACAACAAAATTTCGCGACTCATCCTTTGCGACTCCTAAAATCGACCTGCGGCACCAGGTGTGCCTTATCCACATCGGCCAGCGTGAAATTCAACACGGCAGCCGACCCATCGTTTGCTTCAAATTCCAGTACCAGTTCCTCGCCTTCGGGCGCGCGCAGCACGCCTTCGTAGGTCTTGCGGTTGGACGTGCCGGGCAGCGGCACGCGCAACTTGACCACGGCTTCGCAATCCACGAAACGCACGAAGTCGGTAAATTTCTTCAGGGGGCGATCCAGGCCGGGCGAGGAAACCTCCAGACGCTCATAGATCACGTCTTCCACGGTGAAGACGTGCAACAGTTGATGCGTCGCCTTCTCGCAATCCTCGACGGTGATCGAACGCGCTTCCTCCGCATCAGGATCGAACGGGAAATCGATAAAGACGCGCACCAGACCGCGCGGCGCCTTCTCGAACTCGACCAGTTCGTAGCCCAGGCCCGAAAGGGTGGATTCGATCAGTTCCAGCAATTGCAAGACTTTTTCTCCATGACAATGCTGCTTTGCCGGAGTGGCAGGCAGACATCCAAAATTGAACAGCAAAAAAAAAATGGGCATCTGCCCATCTTTTGTTATCTCTACACAAATCGAGATCACACATCACGCGAACCGCCGGACTTCCAACACATCGGGGCGCAGGCGGATCTATCAATGATTTATCACATATGCGATTCGCGGCAGGTTGCGTTTAACTAACACATTATAACCGATCCAGGTATTGACAGCAAATCCCGAATTGGCAGAAATGTGAAGAAGGCACCAAAAACGTCCATAAAAAACGTCATTGGCGCACTCCTGCGGGGCTTATCGCAGCATGACAGGCCGAATTGTCCGCGGCATTGCCGCCGGACAATTCACTGCATCAGCGACCGCCGCGACGGCGATTCATGCCCGGCAGGCCGCCCAGCATGTAGTTGGCCGCGCTGTTGCCGCCACCACGCTGCGGGCGATTGCCGCGGCGCTGGCCGTTGCCGGCGTCAGGGAAGCCCAATGCGGTCTGCAGCGGGTCAGGCTGGCGGCTCTTGGGTTGGCCACCCTTGTTGCCGCCCTTGTTACCACCGTAATTGCCGCCACCGTAGTTACCGCCCCCGGCATTGCCACCCTGGCCGCCGTAATTGCCGCCCTGGTTGCCGAAGTTGCCGCTGCTACGCCCCTTCTGCGGCCCCTTGTTCTGCATCGCATTGCCGCGAGGCGCGTTGCCCTGCGGCTTGCCACCATTGCCCGACTTGGCCTCGCCAGCCTGTTTTTCCAGACCGCAGGCCGCCATCAGGTTGCGCACGGCGTTTTCTTCCAACTCTTCCCAGCGACCGCGCTTCAAGGTCTGCGGCAGCGTCATGGCGCCATAGCGGGTACGGATCAGGCGCGACACGGTCAGGCCGACCGCCTCGAACATGCGGCGCACTTCGCGGTTGCGGCCTTCGCCGATGGTCACGCGATACCACTTGTTGACGCCTTCGCCACCGCCGTCGGCGATGCGCGAGAACTGCGCCGGACCGTCATCGAGTTCGACGCCGCTCAACAGCTTCTGGCGCATGCCCTCTTCCAGCTCACCCAGGGTACGCACGGCGTATTCACGCTCGATGTTGTAGCGCGGGTGCATCAGGCGGTTGGCCAGGTCACCGGAGGTGGTGAACAGCAGCAGGCCTTCGGTGTTGAAGTCCAGGCGCCCCACGGCCAGCCACTTGCCGGCCTTCATGGTCGGCAGGCGGTCGAATACGGAACTGCGTCCTTCCGGATCGGCATGGCTGACGATTTCACCGGAGGGCTTGTGGTACACCAGCACGCGCGGCGGACGCTTGCTCACCTTGCGCTGGATCAGCTTGCCATTGATGCGCACGGCATCGGTGGGCAGGATGCGCTGGCCGATGTGGGCCGGCTCGCCGTTGACCGAGACACGGCCGGCGACGATCAGCTCTTCCATGTCGCGGCGCGAGCCCAGACCTGCGTCGGCCAGCACCTTGTGCAGCTTGGGAGCATCATCCTCGGCGGTCAGGTCGCGGCGACCGTTCTTGCCGCGCATCTGGTGCGCCTGGCGACCACCGGCCTTGGCGCCTTCGTCACGGTCATAGGCTTCCGAGGTGACGTAGGAGAAGATGTCGTCCACCGGCTCCGTCGCGCGCAGACCCAGTTGCGGGGCCTTGGGCTTCTTGCCGTTCTTGTCGAAGTTCTTCTTGCCTTGCTGACCTTGCTGGCCGGGCTGGCCGTTGTGACCACTTTGACCACCGTGGCCATTGTTCTTGCCGAACTGGCCGCGCGGCTGTTCCGGTGCCGAGGGGCTCTCGCCCTTGGCCGGAGCACCTGCTTCGGCGCCGGCAGCAGCGCGCTGGGCGGCGCGGTTGTTGCGCAGGGCGCGGGGGCCGCGCACGCCGCGACGGGCGGGCTTGGCACGGTTAGGGTCCAGCGGGGCGTCCAGCAGCACCGGCGGCGCCACCACTTCCTCACCCACGGTGACGATGACCTTGGGCGGCTCGACAGGCGCCGGCGCCGGCGCCGGTGCCGCAGCAGCCGGAGCCGCCTCAGCCTGGGCAGCCGCCTTGGGCTTGGCGGCGCGCTTGGGCTTGGCCGGCGCGGGCGCGGATTCGATCTCCAGGCTCAACTGGGCCGAAGCGGCCGAGGCGGCGCTTTCGATGGCCTGATCGGCCTTCTTGGCGCGCGGCTTGGTCGCGCGTGGCTTCTTGACCGGCTCGGCAGGCTCTTGTGCAGGTGCAGCTGCAACCTGGGCGGACGCTTGCTCCACCGGGGCCGATTCCTCGGCCACTGCCTTCTTGGCACGGGGAGCACGCTTCTTCGGCGCGGCAGCATCGGCAGCCACGGCTTGCGCCGCCGGCACCTCGCTTGCCTCGGATGCGGCGCTGGCCGCAGGCTTGCGGGTGCGCTTCTTCACCGGCTTGTCGGTGGTGGCGGCAGCAGCCGCTGCGAGTTCGACCTGGGTCTCGTCTTTGGAACTAGTTGGCTTCATTCTTCGAATCTGGATGTGGCGGACGCGCGTCATCTTCCCGCTGATCGGCCCGCTCGGTGGTGTCGTTATGCTCGCCTGCCGCTTCGCCGGCGGCCTCGATGGCGTCTGTGCCAGTTACGGCAACGTCTTGCTCAAAAGGTTCTGGTGCTTCCGGGGAAGCGTCGTCCTGATTACCCGCAGCGCGCTCTTCCCCGGCGGCGGCTGCAATATCCGTGTGATCTGCGGAAGCATCGGCTTCGGCCTGGCCGACCAACGCTTCGGTGTCATCGGCGTCAGGCGAACTGTCGATACCATCCACCGCTTCGGCGATCTCGACGGCTTCTCCGGCTTCTGCAGCCTCTGCAGTCTTTACAGCGTCTGCTTCGTCGCCAGCTTCCGGCAGTTCCGGTGTAGCGTCTGCAGACTCCTCGTCCGGCTCTTCTGCCGCCAGGGCAGCCACGCCGCCCTCAAGGGCCTGCAATTCCAGCAGCGCGCCCTGGGCAGCCGCTTCGCCGCTGACCTGCTGCAGCGGCGGCAATTCCTCCAGCGAGCTCAGGCCAAGGTCATCCAGGAACTTGCGTGTCGTCGCGAACAAGGCCGGTCGTCCCGGCACATCGCGATGGCCGATCGACTCGATCCAGCCCCGGTCTTCCAGCATGCGTATGGTCTGGGTGTTGACGGCCACGCCGCGGATCTCTTCGATATCGCCGCGGGTGACCGGCTGGCGGTAGGCGACGATGGCCAGCGTTTCCAGGGTGGCGCGGGTGTACTTGGGCGGCTTCTCCGGATTGAGGCGCTCCAGGTAGACCTTCATTTCCTTGCGGCTCTGGAAGCGCCAGCCGGTGGACAGGCTGACCACCTCCACGCCCTTGTCGGCCCACTCGGTACGCAGCTCGTCGAGCATCTGCCGGATCATCTCGGCATTGACGTCGCTGCTCTCATCGCTCTCGGGATCGACGTACAGCTTCTTCAGGTCATTGATCGACAGCGGCTCATGCGTGCAAAGCAATGCGGTTTCGAGGACTTTCTTGGCCTCAGCAATATTCATGTACCACTCTTGTGCGTCTTGTTGTTAACAAAAGTTCGGCTTGCAGCTGATCTCCATCCCGCAGGGCTGCGACAAACCAGGCCCGCGATCAGGCCAGGTACGGCAAGTCTTGCGCTGTGCTGGATGCGGCGGCGCTACCTTCCGGTGTTTGGAGATTGAATGAGCTGGAATCTAAGACCCGGGCAAATCGGCGTCGCGGAGGTATCGCGCTTTCGCAAAGCCGTCATGTCGCGGGGTTGCGGACGGCCGACTGGCACCTTTTCAACTACCGGCCTTGCGTCATGGAGACTTTGTTGTCCGCACAGGCTGCGGCGGTCGGGCGCAAGGCATTAAAAAGTTCTGCGCGGAGTGTAGCACAAAGATTTCCGTGGATGGAGCCTGTTGCACCCCGTGCACGATTATTTACCTGGCGCCGGCAGGCCGCTTCCCGCACGCCGGGTCAGCCATTCGGTGAAATCGGCCACCGCCATCGGCTTTCCAAAGTAATAACCCTGTACCTCATCACAGGCATTTTCCTTCAGGAAAGCATGCTGCTCCTCATCCTCCACGCCTTCTGCGATGACGCGCAGGTTCAGGATATGGGCCAGGGAGATGACCGCCTTGACGATGGCCGCACTGTCGGCATCGCGGGCGATATCGCGCACGAAGGACTTGTCGATCTTCAGCGCATCCACCGGGAAGCGCCGCAGATACGACAGGCTGGAATACCCCGTGCCAAAGTCATCCACCGAGATCTGCAGGCCCAGGCGCTTCAAGGCATGCAGGGTCGCCACGCTTTTTTCGGCATCCTTCATGACCACGTTCTCGGTGATTTCCAGCTCAAGGCAGGATGGCGCCAGCCCGCTCTGGGCCAGCACATCGCTGACGAAATCCGGCAGGCTCTGGTTCAGCTGCCGCGGCGACAGGTTCACCGCCACCGGAATGGTCGGCAAACCGGCCTGTTGCCAGCACTTGTTCTGGTGACAGGCAGTGCGCAGCACCCATTCGCCGATGGGCACGATCAGGCCGGCATCCTCGGCGAAGGGAATGAAGCGGTCCGGCGGCACCATGCCCTGTTCGGGCGACTGCCAGCGGATCAGGGCCTCGGCACCGATGACACTGCCATCCTTCAAGCTGAGCTTGGGCTGGTAGTACAGCTTGAACTCCTCCTGATCCAGCGCCCGACGCAGGTTGATCAGCATTTCCAGGCGGTTGCTGACCTGGGTATCCATCCATGGGGCGAAGAACTGGAAGTTGTTGCGTCCCTGCTCCTTGGCCCGGTACATGGCCGAGTCGGCCTGCTTCAGGAGGGTCTCCACATCCTTGCCATCGGCCGGATAGCGGCTCACGCCGATGCTGGCGGTGACCTGGAATTCACGGTCTCCGGCCTGCCAGGGGCGCGCCACGGCCGCCAGGATACGTTGCATGACCTCGGCAATGCCCTGCTCGCCGCCGGTCTGGTTCTGCAGCACCAGCACGAATTCGTCGCCGCCCTGGCGCGCCACCATATCGGTATCGCGCAGGCAGGCTTGCAGGCGCTGCGCCACGGTCTTGAGCAATTCGTCCCCGACCTGGTGGCCCAGGCTGTCATTGATGAACTTGAACTGGTCCAGGTCCACGAACACCACCGCCGTCAGGCCACCCTTCTGGCGCGCCACCTGGATGGCGCGCTGCAGGTGTTCGTGCAGCATGTTGCGATTGGGCAAGCCGGTCAGGGCATCGTGGGTGGCCTGGTGGCGCATCTCGGCTTCGTACAGCTTGCGCTCGGTGATCGCTTCCACCGTGCCCTCGTAGCAGATCAGCTTGTCGGCGTCGTCGTAGACCGCGCGCGCATTCTCGGAAATCCAGATGATGTCGCCATCGCGCCGGTACACCCGCGACTCGAAATTGGACACCGAGCCATGCTGTTCCATCAGGCGCATGAATTCGGTCCGCCGCTCCGGCTCCACATAGAGCTGGTGGCTGATGTCGCGCAGGCCCACGATCAGGTCTTCCGGCGAGTGATAGCCGTAGATGCGCGCCAGGGCAGGATTCACGGCGATGTAGGTGCCATCGGGCGTGGTCTGGAACACCCCCTCGATGGCATTCTCGAAGATGCTGCGATAGCGTCGCTCGGCTTCCTGCAGCGCCTGGGCGGCTTCCTTGCGTTCGGTCACGTCCTGCAGGAAGCCTTCCAGGGCCTCCACCTTGCCGGCCGCGTTGTACAGACCCACGCCCCGCTCCCACACCCAGCGCAGGCTGCCGTCGGCATGCACGATGCGATATTCGATATCGATGCGACGGCGCTCGCGCAGGCATGTCTCGATATGCGCGCGCACCATGTCCCGGTCATCCGGGTGGGTCAGCTCCAGGAAGGACAAGCGGCTGTTGAGCAACAGGTCACCCGGGGCGTAGCCGGTCAGCGCCTGGCAACCGTCGCTGACGAATTCCAGGGTCCAGTAGGCGTCGTCGCGGCAACGGTAGACCATGCCATCGAGGTTGGCCAGCAAGGTTTCCAGCAGGCGCGGCGGGCGCGCCATGGCCACGACGGCCTGGTCCCGGCCTGGCTCATGGCGGCACAGGGCGCGTGAAGCAACTGTTTTCATAACGACATCGTGTCTCTCGCCTCTGCTGAGCAGGAGCTGGTGTGGTTGTGGAGATGGAGGACGCCAGGCTGCCGAATCCCCAAGGCGGCCAGCGTGATGATTCGGCAAAGCAATAAGGATGCCCACTGCCAGCGTAACGGGCCCGCGTGCCGTCAGCGACGGCCCTTACCGCTAAATCGACGGGAAACACCCCTCAGTTCGTCCCGCACGCGGCTGGCCCCAGGGCGTTAGAATCCTGCTAACCCCGCCTACTGACCAACTGGTCGGTACCGGTTCAACAATGACAACAAACGGACTTTTCCATGTGGGCAAATCGGTATCTGGTTTTCTGGGCGGTGCTCGTACTGACCGTCGTCCTGCTGGCACTGGCGGCCACCCATGCCCTGAACTGGGCCTGGGTCCTGATTCCGCTGGCCTTGAGCGTGCTGGGCATCCATGACCTGGTACAACGGCGCCACGCCGTGCTGCGCAACTATCCGCTGATCGGCCATTTCCGCTTCATGTTCGAATCGATCCGTCCGGAGCTGCGCCAGTATTTCTTCGAAGATGAAATGGACGGCCGCCCGTTCTCGCGCAAGAAGCGCAGTATCGTCTACCAGCGTGCCAAGGCCGAGGTCGACAGCCGCCCCTTCGGTACCGAACTGGACATGCAACAGGCCGGCCATGAATGGATCGGCCATTCGCTGTCCCCGACCAAGATCGCCAGCCACGACTTCCGCGTAACGGTCGGCGCTGATCGTGCCCAGCCGTATTCGATGTCGGTCTTCAATGTCTCGGCGATGAGTTTCGGCTCGCTCTCGGCCAATGCCATCCGGGCACTGAACCAGGGTGCCAAGAAAGGTAATTTCGCCCATGACACCGGCGAAGGCTCGGTCTCCGAATACCACCGTGAATTCGGCGGCGACCTGGTCTGGCAGATCGCCTCCGGCTATTTCGGCTGCCGCAATGCCGATGGCAGCTTCAATGAAGAAAAATTCACGGCCCAGGCGCAATCACCGCAGATCAAGATGATCGAGGTGAAGCTGTCGCAAGGCGCCAAACCCGGCCACGGCGGTGTGTTGCCGGCGGCCAAGATCACCCCGGAAATTGCCGCCACCCGTGGCATTCCCATGGGCGTGGATTGCATTTCCCCGGCGGTGCACTCTTCCTTCTCCAACCCCATCGGGCTGCTGGAATTCATCGAGAAGCTGCGCGGCCTGTCCGGCGGCAAGCCGGTCGGCATCAAGTTGTGCGTGGGCCATCCCTGGGAATTCTTCGGCATCGCCAAGGCCATGCTCAAGACCGGCATCGTGCCCGACTTCATTACCGTGGACGGCTCCGAGGGCGGCACCGGCGCCGCGCCCCTGGAATTCGTGGACCACGTCGGCATGCCGCTGCAGGAAGGGCTGGTCATGGTGCACAACACCCTGGTAGGCATCGGCTTGCGCGACAAGGTGAAGATCGGCGCCAGTGGCAAGATCGTCACCGCCTTCGACGTGGCGCGCACGCTGGCACTGGGGGCGGACTGGTGCAATTCGGCGCGTGGCTTCATGTTCGCCCTGGGTTGCATCCAGTCGCAGAGCTGCCATACCGACCGCTGCCCCACCGGCGTGGCGACCCAGAACGCAAATCGCGCCCGCGCGCTGGTCGTCCCGGACAAGGCCGAGCGTGTGCATCGTTTCCACCAGAGCACCCTGCACGCGCTGCAGGAACTGGTGCAAGCCGCCGGATTGCCTCACACCTCGGCCTTGCGTCCGCATCACATCGTGCGGCGCATCAACGATCACGAGATCCAACTGATGTCCAACGTGCTCAAGTATCTCCAGCCCAACGACCTGATCGACGGCAATTACCGCTATCGGGTCTATGAGAAGTTCTGGCCCATTGCCCGCGCCGAAAGTTTCCACCCGGAATTCTGAAGCGCCCGGGCGGCTGCTCGACCGCCTGGCGACGGACAACAAAAAACCCGCAGCTCGGAGAGTTGCGGGTTTTTTCATGCTGCCAGCCATTGCTGGCATGGCAGAAATTACTTGCGCTTCATGAAGAAGATGAACTCATGTTCATCATTCTGCGATTGCTCCAGCAGATCGTTGCCGGTCTGCTTGGCAAAAGCCTGGAAATCGCGCACCGAACCGGTATCGGTGGCGGTCACCCTGAGCACCTGTCCACTGGCCATATCGGCCAGGGCTTTCTTGGTCTTGAGGATGGGCAGCGGGCAGTTAAGACCGCGCGCATCAAGTTCCCGGTGAAATTGAATGGTCATTACTTCGACTCAAAATGGATCACAACGAAAACGATTCTACTGCAAAATGCGCCGACTTGATGCATTGCACAAGTTCTGTTGTTTTCGCCGCACTAAGCTTGTGCAGAAGCAAGCTTTTTGCAGCAACGGGCGTCGGCACCGCTTTGTTGTCGCCTTGATTACTTCAGCACCACCGGCGCCTCGATGGGCGTAGTGGAACCGGCAAACTCCACATACTGCACCGGCAGATCGCGCTGACGCATCCAGTCGGCCACGGCATGGCCGGTTCCGGCCGGCCAGGGTCGCAGGTCGGCCGGGGCCGACAGGCGATACTCCACCAGCTCCGGCGAGAGCTTGATGACCCCGCTGGCCTTGACGTAGTAGGCGATGATCAGCTCGTTCTTGCGCATGAATTCATAGACACCGATCAGCTCGATGTACTGGGCGTCCAGATCGGTCTCTTCCTTCAGTTCGCGGGCAATGCCCTGCTCGGGCGTCTCGTCGCGTTCCATGAAACCGGTGATGAGGGCAAAGCGCCCCTCAGCCCAGGCGGCATTGCGTGCCGTCAACATCTTGCCGTCGATTTCGACCAGCGCGGCCAGCACCGGCAGCGGGTTGTCCCAATGCGTCCAATGGCCTTCAGGACAGGCCAGGCGGACCTTGCCCGCCTCGCCTTCATCGGCGCGCAGCACCAGCGATGCTGCGCAGACCGGGCAGAACTTGAAATCGCTCATGAGTGCTCCGCGCCGGTGTCGGCTTACAGTTTGGACTGGACCCAGCCCGCCACGCCCTGCAGGGCGCCCGGGAGGGCCGCCGGCTCGGTACCACCGGCCTGGGCCATATCGGGACGACCGCCACCCTTGCCGCCCACCTGCTGGGCGACGAAGTTGACCAGTTCGCCGGCCTTGACCTTGGCGGTGGCATCGGCCGTCACGCCTGCGATCAGGCTGACCTTGCCATCCTTGACGCTGCCCAGCACGATGGCGGCGGTCTTGAGCTTGTCCTTCAACTTGTCCATGGTCTCGCGCAGGGTCGCCACGTCGGCGCCTTCCAGCGTTGCCGCCAACACCTTGATACCGTTGATGTCAACGGCCTGGCTCACCAGTTCGTCGCCCTGGCTGGAGGCCAGCTTGGACTTCAGCGATGCCAGCTCCTTTTCCAGTGCCTTGACCTGGTCCTGCACCTGGCCGATGCGCGGCAACAGTTCTTCCGGCTGGGTCTTCAGGGCGGCAGCGGCCTCGGCCACCCGGGCCGACAGCGACTGCACCAGCGCCAGCGCGCCTTCGCCGGTGACCGCTTCAACCCGGCGGATGCCGGCCGCGACGCCACCTTCGGAGACGATCTTGAACAGGCCGATATCACCGGTACGGGTCACGTGGGTACCGCCGCACAGTTCGGTGGAAGTACCGATGGAGAGCACGCGCACCTGGTCGCCATACTTTTCGCCGAACAGCGCCATGGCGCCGGCGGCAATCGCGTCGTCGTAAGCCATCAGTTGGGCGCCGGTGGCGACGTTGGCCAGCACTTCGCGGTTGACGATGTCTTCCACGCGACGGATTTCGTCGGCGGTCATCGGCGCGTTGTGGCTGAAGTCGAACCGGGTCTTGTCGGCATCCACCAGCGAACCCTTCTGCGACACATGCGAACCCAGCACTTCACGCAGGGCCTTGTGCATCAGGTGGGTGGCCGAGTGGTTGCGCATGGTGCGCGCGCGCTGGTCGGCATCGACCTTGGCCTCGACGGCGTCGCCGATGGCCAGGCTCCCCTTGATCAGTTGACCATGGTGACCGAACACATCGGCCTGGATCTTGTGCGTATCGGCCACGGCGAACAGGGCATTGGCCGCTTCCAGCGCACCGGCATCCCCCGACTGGCCGCCGGATTCGGCGTAGAACGGGGTGGTATCGAGCACCACGATGGCGTCCTGGCCTGCCTCGATCTTCTGCACCGGGCTGCCGGCCACGTACAGCGCCACCACCTTGGCCTGCTGGGCCAAGGATTCGTAGCCGACGAAGCGGGTCTTGTCACCGGTGTACTCGATGGCAGCAGCCATCTTGAACTTGCCGGCGGCGCGGGCGGCGCTCTTCTGGCGTTCCATGGCGGCGTTGAAGCCGGCCTCATCCAGTTCGACATTGCGCTCGCGGCAGATGTCGGCGGTCAGGTCCAGCGGGAAACCGTAGGTGTCGTACAGGGTGAAGGCAGTCTCGCCGTCCAGCTTGCCGGTATTGGCAGCCAGTGCGGCTTCCAGGATCTTCATGCCGTGTTCCAAGGTTTCGCCGAAACGTTCTTCTTCCTGCTTCAGGACCATCTCGACGCGCTCGGCGGCTTCCGGCAGTTCCGGATAGGCGGCGCCCATCTGCAGCACCAGGTCCTTGACCAGCTTGTGGAAGAACGGCTTGGTCTGGCCCAGCTTGTGACCATGACGCAGGGCGCGGCGGATGATACGGCGCAGCACGTAGCCGCGACCTTCATTGCCGGGGATGACGCCGTCGACGATCAGGAAGGAAGTCGCGCGAATGTGGTCGGCGATCACGCGCAGCGAGGCGTTGGACAGGTCGCTGATGCCGGTTTCGCGGGCAGCGGCCTTGATCAGTGCCTGGAACAGGTCGATCTCGTAGTTGCTGTGCACATGCTGCAGGATGGCCGCCAGGCGTTCCAGGCCCATGCCGGTATCGACGCAGGGCGCCGGCAGCGGGGTCAGGGTGTATTCGCCGGTGGCCGCATCGAGCTGGCGGTCGAACTGCATGAACACGTTGTTCCAGATTTCGATGTAGCGGTCGCCGTCGGCGTCCGGGCTACCCGGGGGGCCGCCCCAGACGTCCGGACCGTGGTCATAGAAGATTTCCGAGCAAGGGCCGCAGGGGCCGGTCTCGGCCATCTGCCAGAAGTTGTCGGAGGCATAGGGCGCACCCTTGTTGTCGCCGATGCGCACCACGCGCTCCGGCGGCAGGCCGATTTCCTTGGTCCAGATGTCGTAGGCCTCGTCATCGGTCTGGTAGACCGTGGCCCAGAGCTTGTCGGCCGGCAGGCCATAGACCTGGGTCAGCAGTTCCCAGGCCCACTTCAGCGATTCGCGCTTGAAGTAGTCGCCGAAGGACCAGTTGCCCAGCATTTCGAAGAAGGTATGGTGGCGCGCGGTGTAGCCGACGTTTTCCAGGTCGTTGTGCTTGCCGCCGGCGCGCAGGCAGCGCTGCACGGAAGTAGCGCGCACGTAGTTGCGCTTGTCGGTGCCCAGGAACACGTCCTTGAACTGAACCATGCCCGAATTGGTGAACAGCAGGGTCGGGTCATTGCCCGGCACCAGGCTGGAGGAACGGACGATGGTGTGTTCTTTGGATTCAAAGAATTTCAGAAACTTGTCGCGAATTTCGGCTGAGTTCATGTTCGAAGACGGATAAATGGACCTGATGCCGCCGGAAAGAGGCAGATTCGGCCCGGATGATAGTCGGTGCAAAAAACGATTGCGAACCGATGATTATACGTGATCCGGCGCCGATGGGCGGGCTTCAAGGGTCCCCTCGGGCAGCCTCGTGCAAGCTCATGCAGGCGCTATCAGCTCGCCGTAACGCCCCGCAACGACGGACGAAAAAAAACCCGCCGGGATGACCCCGGACGGGTTACAGGTTCGGCTGACCCGGTACTGCGCGCTACCCTGCGCTCCCCGGTCCTTAACAATGTCAGCCTGACCTTCCGGTAAAGCAGGTCACCGGCCAGGTCTTCCGGCCGGCGGCAACCGCAATCAGGCGCCCTTGTTGATGGGCACTGCCGGCGCGGCCTTCTTGGCGTGCTTCTTGTGCTTCTTCTGCTTTTTCTTGGCGTGCTTCTTGTGCTTCTTGTGAGCAGGCTTGGCGGCCGGCGCTTCGGCTGCGGGAGCCGCTGCCGGTGCGGGCTGGGCCATGACCGGCATGGCGAAGGCGGCGACGAGTACGGCGGCCAGCAGTTTGTTGATCTTCATCGTTTTCCTCTATCTGTCAGTGTTGTGTGCTCCACAAGTCCACCGGCGTGCTCACGGGCGCCGGCCTTGTGTTTCCTTAACGCAGGGCTTTTGCGAGACGTTGACAGCATCCTGACAACTTTGGCTGACAGCGTCGACCGCAGGGAAATCATAGCGGGCGAGCCATGATTCAGTCCGCCGGTAAGAGCGCGATTTGCCGTTCATTTCCACGCTGCGCGATGCCCGCTAGCAAGAGCCTCCCCCGTTCACGCTGCCCAGGCATCGGCGGCGATCAGGTCGATGCGGTCGGTGCAGAAGGCATCCACGCCCCAGGCGCGGATTTCGGCGGCACGTGCCGTATCGTTGACGGTGTAGCAGAACAGGCCCACGCCAGCATCCTTGACGCTGGCCGCCAGGGCCGGGGTCAGGTGCTTGTGGTTGGTATGCAGGGCGACCGCCTGCAACTGCGCCAGGCGCTGCTGCCAGTCTTGCGGGATCACATCCACCAGGAAGCCGCGCGGCAACTGCGGCGCGGTCTCCTGCGCAGCCAGCAGGGCCTCGAACGAGAACGAGGACAGCACCGGCAAGGCGGCACCGCTGACTCCGGCAAAGCGCCGCGCCACCGCCTGCGCGGTCAGCTCGGCGGTGCGCCGCGCATGTTCCGGCGCGGCCGGTTTGATCTCGACGTTCATCCAGATGCCCTGTTCCAGGCAGAAATCCAGGCACTGCTCCAGGGTGCAAATGCGCTCGCCGGCAAAGGCGGGGTCACGCCAGGCACCGGCTTCCAGCTCGCGCAGCTCGGCCCAGTCGGTCTCGGCGATGCGCCCGCTGCCGGGCAGGGTGCGCCCGCGCTGGGGATCGTGCATCAGGATCGGGACCTCATCGCGGGTGAGCATGACATCGAACTCCACTGCACGATAACCGTGCTGCAGACCGGCGCGAAAACCGGCCAGCGTGTTTTCCGGCGCCAGCGTGCCGCCGCCGCGATGAGCAAGAATCCTGGGATAGGGCCACATGAAGTTCTCCGAAGGGTGGGCCGCATAAGGTAGTGCAGATCACGCCGCGCTTCAAGCATCCGGCACCCGCGCTGCTACCGTTGGTCGCAAGGCGCTGGCCCCGCACCCGGCCGGCGCGCATGCTGCGGGCATGATCACCCAGGCAGCCAGACAAGGAGAGCGCCATGCGAGATACCGAGCTTCACGACGACACCACCCATCCCGACTACCTGCGCGCCGAACGGCGCGTGGCACGCCAGTTGGGCTTTTTCAGGCATCTGGCGATCTACCTGGTGGTCAATGCCGGGCTGATGCTGGCCAACCTGCTCACCCCGCATCCTCACTGGTGGAGCATCGGGCCTCTCCTTGGCTGGGGAATCGGGGTACTATTCCACGCCTTGAGCGTATTCGGGCGCTTTCCCGCCGACTGGAAAAAGGCGATGATCGCGCGCGAACTGCGTCGCCGCTGAGCGGGCAGCGCGCCCCTCGGCCGCTTGTTTGCACTCTCCCAGGACCGCATGACCCCACACGATACTTCCGTCCCGCCCCGCCTGCTCCTGCTGCTGCGCGAACTGGCGCTGGCCCTGCTGCCCACGCTGGTGATCAACCTGCTGTGCGCGCTGGCCGTCACCTACCTGCTGCGCATTGGCGGCAGCTTCTATGAAAACCTGCAGGTATCGATGTGCATCGGCCTGCTCGCCATGCTGTTGATCAACGGCAGCCGCCTGCTGCTATGGGGTAACGACGCACCCAACAAGCTGGGCATGCTGCTGGTGATCGTGGTGATGGCACCGCTGGCGGTACTGCTGGGCCGGGTGCTGGCCAGCCTCTTGATGGGCCAGCCCATCCTGAGCCTGGTGCCGGAGCACAGCGACAGCATCATCGCGGTCATCGTGCTGACCTTCCTGGTCTGTTTCGGCGCCACCCTGTTCTTTTGGAACCGCCAGAAGATGGCCGCCCTGGAAGCCCACGCCACCCAGGTCGAGAAGCAGGCCGTGCAGGCCCAGCTGCAGATGCTGCAAGCCCAGATCGAGCCGCACATGCTGTTCAATACCCTGGCCACGCTGCAGTCGCTGATCAGCACCGATCCGCTGCAGGCCGAGCTGATGCTCAACCAGCTGGTGCAATACCTGCGCACCACCCTGTCGGCCTCGCGCGCCGACAGCACCTCGCTGCAAAAGGAATTCGACCTGATCAAGGCCTATCTGGGTTTGATGTCGCTGCGCATGGGCATGCGCCTGTCCTATACCCTGCAATTGCCGGAACACCTGGGCCGCCTCAGGCTGGCACCGATGCTGCTGCAGCCCCTGGTCGAAAACGCCATCAAGCACGGCCTCGAACCCAAGGTCGACGGCGGCAACTGCACCGTGCGCGCCGCCGTGCATAACGACATGCTGGTCCTGAGCGTGCTCGATACCGGTGCCGGCCTGCCCACCAGCATCAGCCTGAACCAGCCACCACCGCAGAAGGAGCCGGTGATCGGCATGCATTTCGGCCTGGACAATATCCGCGAACGTCTGGTCACGCTCTATGGCCCGCTGGCCGAACTGATCATCACCCACAACGTCCCGGCCGGCGCCATGGCGCAGATCACCATCCCGCTGAAGGCACTCAAGAGCGCCCACCGCACCACGCGCCACAACCGCGCCCTGGATGCCTAAAAACCTTGTCTGAAGAATCCTTCACTCTGGAGCCATCATGGCCGTCCCTACAGCGCTGATCGCCGAAGACGAACCCCTGCTGGCCCAGGCGCTCCGGCAGGCACTGGCCCAGGCCTGGCCGGCACTGCCACCGCCGCAACTGGCGGCCAATGGCATCGAGGCGCTGGAGCTGACGCTGGCGACCCTGCCCGATGTGCTGTTTCTGGATATCCGGATGCCCGGACTGAGCGGGCTGGAAGTGGCGGCGCAACTGGGGGAGGAATGGCCGGCGCAGCGGCCTTTCCCGCTACTGGTGTTCGTGACGGCCTATGACGACTATGCGGTGCAGGCCTTTGAACGCGCCGCCGTCGATTACCTGCTCAAGCCGGTCACCCGCGAACGCCTGGCGGTGACGGTCGGGCGCCTGCAAACCCTGCTGGCCCAGCGCGCCGCCAGCAGCCAGGAGGCCCACCTGGAGCACGCCCTGGCGCAGTTGCGCGCGCTGGCCCTGCCCGCTCCCGGCGACAAACCACCCCGGCTGGACTTCATCCGCGCCGCCGTGGGCAGCCGGGTGAGGATGATCCCGGTACAGGACGTGTTGTACTTCGAAGCCACCGACAAATACGTCAACGTGGTCACAGCCGAGGGCGAGGCCCTGATCCGTACCAGCCTGCGGGAACTGATCCCGCAACTGGACCCGCAGCAGTTCTGGCAGGTCCATCGCGGCATCGTGGTCCAGGCCCATCAGATACAGGCCGCGCAGCGCGACGAAGCGGGCAAGCTGTGGCTCACCCTGCATGGCCGACCTGACGGCCAGCGGCTGCCGGTGAGCCGCCTCTTCGCCCATCTGTTCAGGCAGATGTAATCCCGGCCAGTACCGGGAATATCAACGACCGATCAGCGGCCGATCAGCGCCCGTAGTAATAACCCGGGCCGTAATAAGGACGGTAATAGTGCGGTTGCGGCGGTCCGGCCGGCACCACCACGCAGGCCGAGAGGGTTGCAGCCGCCACGCTGGCGGCGACGACCAGTTTGATCAGTCGATTCATGATTGCGCTCCTTTTTCTTGTCCACCCCTGCCTGCATGGGGCCGGGAATGTTTACCTGACCCGGCACGCTGCCAAGTCATGGGCGCAGATTGCCAGCCGCCCCTCCTGACAGGTAATTCCCACCCGTATCTTGTGTAACAAGAAAAGTGTCTCCCAGGACAATCAGCCTGATCGCCAAGCTGGACCATGCGTTGTCTCCCGGCAAAAAATCTGGCCCTGGCAGCCGCAAAGCCCGTTGAAATCGGGCACGTGCGGTAAAATGCTTGCCATCTGAATAAACAGGCATTCCTCCGATTCATCTCATGAGCAACGAACTGAAAAACGGTCACACCCCTGCCCCCACCACCAATTTCCTGCGCGGCATCATCGAATCCGATCTGGTTTCCGGCACCTACGCCGAGCGCAGCAACGGTCAGGGCGAGGCCCTGCCGCAGGTGGTGACCCGTTTTCCGCCCGAGCCCAACGGCTACCTGCACATCGGCCACGCCAAGTCGATCTGCCTGAACTTCGGCCTGGCCGCCGACTACGCCGGCCGCTGCCACATGCGTTTCGACGACACCAACCCGGAAAAGGAAGAGCAGGAGTACGTCGACACCATCCTCGACTCGGTCAAGTGGCTGGGCTTCTCCTGGGAGCACGACGGCAAGTCGCACCTGTACTACGCCAGCAACTACTTCGACGTCATGTACGCCTGTGCCCAGGCGCTGATCCGCAAGGGCCTGGCCTATGTGGACGAGCAGAACGCCGAGCAGATGCGCGAGAACCGCGGCACCCTCACCGAACCCGGCAAGAACTCGCCCTGGCGTGACCGCCCGGCCGAGGAGTCTCTGCGCCTGTTCGATGAAATGCGCGACGGCAAGCATCCCGACGGCTCCCTGATCCTGCGCGCCAAGATCGACATGGCCAGCCCCAACATGAACCTGCGCGATCCGGCCATCTACCGCATCCGCCATGCCACCCACCACAACACCGGCGACAAGTGGCGCGTCTACCCGATGTACACCTTCGCGCATCCGATCGAGGACGCCCTGGAAAACATCTCCCACTCCATCTGCACCCTGGAGTTCGAAGACCAGCGCCCCTTCTACGACTGGCTGCTGGAGCAACTGGCCGAGGAAGGTTTCTTCAAGAAGCCGCTGCCGCACCAGTACGAATTCGCCCGCCTGAACCTGACCTACATCATCACCAGCAAGCGCAAGCTGCGCCAGCTGGTCGATGAAAAGATCGTCGCCGGCTGGGACGACCCGCGCATGCCCACCATCGTCGGCCTGCGCCGTCGCGGCTATACCCCGGAAGCGATCCGTCTGATGTGCGACCGCACCGGCGCCTCCAAGAACAACAGCTGGATCGACTTCAGCGTGCTCGAAGGCGCACTGCGCGAAGACCTCGACCCCAAGGCCCCGCGCGCGGTGGCCGTGCTGCGTCCGTTGAAGCTGATCATCGACAACTTCCCCGAAGGCGTGTCCATCGATTGCAGCGCCCCGGTCTATCCGCCGGCGCATCCGGAACACGACACCGCCCACCGTCACTTCCCCATCACCCGGGAACTGTGGATCGAACGCGAAGACTTCATGGAAGTGCCGACCAAGGGCTACTTCCGCCTCTTCCCCGGCAACAAGGTGCGCCTGCGCTATGGCTACGTGGTCGAATGCACCGGCTGCGACAAGGACGAGCACGGCAACGTCATCGCCGTCCACTGCAACTACTTCGAAGACAGCAAGAGCGGCACCGAAGGCAGCTCCAACTACAAGGTCAAGGGCAACCTGCACTGGGTCAGCGCGGACCACGCCCTGGCCACCGAAGTGCGCCTGTACGACCGCCTCTTCTCGGACCCGCATCCGGATGCCGGCGGCAAGGACTTCCTGGCAGCCTTGAATCCGAACTCCAAGGAAGTCATCACCGCCTACCTGGAGCCGACCCTGAAGAACGCCAAGCCGGGCGAGATCTACCAGTTCGAACGCCACGGCTACTTCGTGGCCGACCGCGTCGACTCGACCGAAGGCCAGCCGATCTTCAACCGCGCGGTCACGCTCAAGGACAGCTGGGGCAAGTAATCCCGGTATTCCGGGGAACCGGCCGCAAGGCCACGCGGGCGGCGCCATGCGCTACGCCGTCCGTGCACGGGAAGGCGCAGCGGCGTGGACAACTCCACGCGGACGAGCAAGGGGAAGGCTCATGTTCGAGCAGATCAAGATCCAGCGCATGTCGATGGCGTCCATCTACAAGCTGCTGGCCATCGGCACCACGTTTTCGCTGGTACCGTTTTCGACCCTGATGGGGGTCTTGTCGTTATTCGGCGCCCAGACCATCACCTGGGACGGCAAGCACCTGATCGGTTATGACGGCCTGATCGCCTCGCCCTTCATCGGGCTGTTCCTCTCGGGCTTCATCACCCTGTTCCTGGGCACGCTCTGCACCATCGGCCTGTGGCTGTATTCGCTGTGGCGCCCGCTGTCGTTGCGGGTGGAAGCAGTGGACAACCTGGACATCGACAAGCTGATCCGCGAGAGCGAGGAAGCCATGGCAACACGCGACTGAAACGCTGCAGGTGCCTGCCGCACCTGAAGCGCCCAAAGCGCCTCAAGCGCACAAGGCACCTCGAGCACCTAAAGCGCCATCTGGAAGATCTTCCTCAGAAGATCTTCATCCACCGCAGGAAGGCCACGGTCGCCACCCCCAGGCCACCCATGAGCCCCATCACTATCCAGAACGAGGTCTCGTCATGCAGACCCGGCAGACCTGCCACGTTCATCCCGAAAATCCCCGACACCAGCGTGGCCGGCATCAACAGCGCGGTCAGGATCGAGAGCGCCATCAGGTTGCGGTTCATCTGCTCCGACATCTGCGACGCGATCTCTTCCTGCAGCAGCTTGGCACGCTCATAGACCGCTTCCACGGTGGAATGCAGTTCATTGAGTTCGTCCAGTGCATGGGTCAGGTCTTCCAGTGCCTCGCGCGGCACCCAGGACGGGCGCAAGCGCTGGAACTGCGCCAGGATGCGGCGTTCCGGCGCGATGAAGCGCCGCAGCTCGGCCAGCTGGCGGCGAATCCCGGAGAGCTCGGCCCGGTCTTCGGCCCGGCGATCCGACAGCACCGAAAACTCGATGTCGTCCACCTTGTCGTTGAGCTTGTCCAGGCGCGCATTGAATCCGTCGGCCAAGCAGCGCAGCAGCTCGGCGAAGAGGTCCATGGGATTGTCGAAATCGCCGCCGTCCAACACCTTCTGGCGCAGCATGTTGGTGGAAATCAGCGGCTGGGTGCGCAGCGTCAGGAGGCGCGTGCGGTCCAGGTAGAAATGCAGCGCCCCCTTCTCGGTACCGGTGTCGCCGATCTCCATCTTCATGTCGGTCAAGGTGCCGTAGACGCTGTCGGGCGTGGCATGCAGGCCCGGATGGGTGTCGCTGCTGAGCAGGAATTCGGTGATGTATTCGGGGATGCCGCTGTGGTGGGCCAGCCATTGCTGGATCTTCACGTCGGCCGTCTTCACGTGCAGCCAACTGAACGCCGGAGTGACCGGATGATCATCGACCACCTCGTTCCAGTTCATCTGGCGCGCACGGCCCTCCTCGAAACGGAAGGAGCAGATGAATCCGGCCGGCTCGTAGAGCAGGTGCAAGGCTTGCGGCGTATCCGGCGGATTGTGCATGAGCGGCCAGTCAGGGAAGAGGGCAATCGAAAACCCCGCATTCTAACGACCGTCTTTGACAGATTTGTGACAGCGCCGTGACGATGCCAGGGCGCGTCCGGGCCGCCTCAGCCGATCAATAGTTGAAGTTGCGATTGGCCCAGGCTTCGCGGGCGGCTTCGCAGACCTTGATCTGGGACTGGTTCATGCCCGATGTGCCGTTGAGTTGGCATTGGTCGGACACCGACTTGGCCTCGTCCATATGCTGGCGGAAATAGGCGTAGTCCTTCTTGCCGGCCAGGGCGTCACAGGCCGACAGCAAAGGAAGGGCGATGCACAGCAAGGCTGGCAGGCGGATGGCGGAGTTCATGCGGTGATTCCCCTGATAAGCGAGCCTGGCAAGAGACCTGGCCCGACGACGTGCAGCTGGCTATCCCGGCCTCCTGCCCGGCCCCCCGGGGCCATGGCGGCGACGCTGCGCTGCAACGCGCCAAAGTATAGACAGCAAACGGAGATTGCTCAACGGAAATTTTCACAAAATCTCCGCCATATCCGAACATTCAGCACGAACAGAACATCAAGGCCGATCGCCCGGAACGGCCCGACCCGAACCGGCCTCTTCCTTCCCGCCCACACGCATTGTCAGGATGGAATCAACCCCGACGCTTGAGCAGCGCATGCAGGATGATCGCCCCGAAGGTGGCGGTACCGATGCCACCCAGCGCGAAGCCGCCCAGCTTGAGGGTGAAGTCGCCCGCGCCCAGCACCAGGGTCACGGCCGCCACGATCAGGTTGGTATTGTTGGAGAAATCGACCTTGTTCTCGACCCAGATACGGGCACCGGACACGGTAATGAGACCGAACACCACGATCGATACACCACCCAGCACCGCCCCGGGGATGGTCAGGATCACCGCGCCGAACTTGGGCGAGAAGCCCAGCAGGATGGCGATCACCGCCGCCACAACGAACACCAGGGTGGAGTAGATCTTGGTCACGGCCATCACGCCGATGTTCTCGGCATAGGTGGTCACGCCGGTGCCGCCGACGCTACCCGAAAGCATGGTCGCCAGGCCGTCACCGATGAAGGCACGGCCGATGTAGCGGTCCAGGTTCTGGCCGGTCATGGCCGACACGGCCTTGATGTGACCCAGGTTCTCGGCCACCAGGATGATCGCTACCGGAGCCAGCAAGGCCATCGCGCTGGCCTGGAACACCGGAGTGGCAAAGTGCGGCACGCCGAACCAGGCGGCATTGGCCACGCTGGCAAAGTCGATCGGCTTGCCCAGGCCCAGGCCATTGGCCAGCACTGCATACAGCACATAGGCCAGCAGCAGCCCGACCAAAATCAGCAGGCGCTGCAGCATGCCACGCGTAAACACGGCGACGAAGCCCACGCACAGCACGGTGGCCAGTGCCATCCAGCTGTCGAAATTGCTGCCCGAGACGCCCTTGACCGCGATCGGCGCCAGGTTCAGGCCGATCACCGCCACCACCGCACCGGTCACCACCGGCGGCATCAGCGACTCGATCCAGCGGGTACCGACGCCGGCCACGATCAGGCCGATCACCGCATACACCGCACCGCAGGCGATGATGCCGCCCAGCGCCACGCCCAGGTTGGCATTGGCACCGGAACCGGCATAACCGGTCACCGCAATGACCAGGCCGATGAAGGAAAAGCTGGACCCCAGGTAGCTCGGCACCCGGCCGCCCACCAGCAGGAAGAACAGCAGCGTACCGACGCCGGACATCAGGATTGCCAGGTTGGGATCGAAGCCCATGAGCAGCGGCGCCAGCACGGTCGAACCGAACATGGCCACCACGTGCTGCACCCCCATGGCCAGGGTCTGTGGCGCAGGCAGCCGCTCGTCGGCGGCGATCACGGCTCCCTGGCCGTCAGTGGTGCTTTGGCGCAGCCGCCATTGGGGGAAATACGAACCCGACATGGAGATCCCTTTCGTTGTGGATTTGTTTTGATTTTGGATAGATAAAACGGGAGCTAGTGTATTGAGCGCGGCCCCAAATAACAATTGCTGCGGCGCGTGGACGCAAAATAAATCCGTAAAAGATTTCGGCATCCACACGACTTGCCGCCAGACGGTGCAAAAAACCTGCGCGCACCATGACGACGCCCCAAAACAGGCCACCGCAGGCCGCGCGTGAAAGCTTTTCAGCCGACCACAAATTCCATTGAACGCCGGACTCCGGGGAAAATGTGATAATCGTGCGGCCCGCCGACGCACCACGGCGCCGGCGGCCACCCTCGACTATGCACTGCACAATGGAGAACCACATGATCCTGGAACTGGCGGACATCCGCATCCAACCCGGCAAGCAAGCCGAATTCGACGAAGCCATCCAGCGCGGCCTGGCGCAGACCATCAGCAAGGCCACCGGCTATCTCGGCCACAAGGTGCAAAAGGGCGTCGAATCGCCGGAGCGCTACCTGCTCATGGTGTACTGGGCCACCCTGGAAAACCATACCGTGGACTTCCGCGAATCGCCCGCCTTTACCGAATGGCGCAGCATCGTCGGCCCCTTCTTCGCCGGCGCCCCGCAGGTGGAACATTTCTCGCTGCTGACCGAATCGGTCTAAGCCCGCCCCCCCCTGATTGTCGGCAGCACCAGCACCACCGCATTGCCCCCCTCTGCAGCGCCTCCAACCGGGGCGCTGCGGAACGTTTGCGACTCGCCCCGGACTAACCGGGCAGACCCAAGAGCATCAACCCAGCATCAACCCTGCATCAGGCCGTACCCGGGCACAGCGCCCTCTTCGCGGCATGTGCCGCCATGACACGAGCACCGGGCAAGACCCGGCGCCAGGAACACCAGGATGACCACTTTGCACCGTCCCGCCCCTCCTCCCCGCCCAGCCTCACCTTCAGCCTCACCCGCGGCCGCCCCCTCTTCCGCCCACGCATTGCGTACCGGTGCCGGCGCCGTCGCCCTGGGCATGCTGCTGACCCTGTCGGGTTGCAACAATTTCAGCGGCGAGGAGCAGCAGCAGGCCGAAGTGGTCGGCGACTTCTACCGCATCCACCTCAAGCACAACGCCCCCGGCCTGCCCTCGGCCGACGAACTCAAGCAGTTCGAACCGCTGGTCAGCCGCTCCCTCTACAACCTGCTGACCCGGGCCGAAGCCGCCGACGCCCGCTACCAGGCCGCCGCCGGCCCGCAGGCGGCCCCCATCGTCGAGGGTGATCTGTTCACCTCGCTCTTCGAGGGCGCCACTTCCTTCGCCGTCCAGTCCTGCGACAGCGAAGCGGATCGCGCCGCCTGCCAGGTGGCCTTCCGCTACCAGCAATCGGGCAGCGACGAATCCTGGAACGACAAGATCCTGCTGGTCCGCGAAAACCGCCAGTGGCGCATCGATGACATCGAATTCATCGGCAACGACCAGTCTTCCCAGCGCGAATACCTCACCGACAACCTCAGCGACGCCATCCAGCAGACCGAATAAGGTGCCGCGGCAACAAACGTGGCACCCGGTCCAGAGCGAGCCGGCACGCCTCGCCAGCCCGCTTTGACGCAGCATTTGCAGCGAATTGGCGGCCTTTTGGCGATGTATTTCGGGCCTTCCTGCCGAGCCGGGAGGCGTAAGCTTGCCACCGGGAATGCTTGTCGATCTGCTCACGCAATCGTTCACATTCCACTGATGACAAGGTAATAACGAAATAACAGATCAACAGGCCGTCGGCCGCATGCCCCTCTACCATGCACGCGACCACGGCACAGGGAGAATCAGATTGAAGCGGATCGGTACGACACTCTTCGCCGCCGCCAGCCTCTTGCTGGCAGCGTGCACGGCCAATGAAGACGGCAAAGCCAAGGAATTGGTCACGGAGTTCTACCAGGCCCACGCCTCGGCCAGGCCCGTTGGCGCGCTGACGCTGAAGGAACTGATCACCTTCCGCAGCTTCCTGTCGGTGTCGCTGTTCGACCTGCTCAAGGATGTCTCGGTCGCCCAGGAAGCCCGCACCGCCCAGGCGGCCGCCGACCTGGCCGCCGATCCCGATGCCGAGCCGCTGCCGCCCCTGGTACAGGGCGACCTGTTCACCGGCAACCCGAATGGCGCCTCGACCTTCCGAGTGGTTCAGTGCGAAGCCCAGGAACGTGAAGCAACCTGCACGGTGGAACTGATCTTCAGCGATGCCAAGCTGCAATCCCCGGCCAAATGGACCGACCGCCTGACCCTCTCCCGCGACGCCCGCGGCTGGGTGATCGACAACATCCAGTACGCCGGCGGCAACCCGCCCCTGCGCAGCGGCACCCTGCAGGATCTGCTGCGCAAGGTGCTCAAGCGCGATACGCCGGCCTTGCAGTAACGCCGCCATCCAGGCCCTCGGCATCGATCGAGAAAGCCTCGGCAATCCCGCCGGCCTGCGCGCTGATCACGGCGCGCAGGCCACAAGGCTCTATAATCGCGCGATTCCCATAGAAGCCCGCCGCGATGTCCAATCACACCTTCCTCTGGCACGACTACGAAACCTTTGGCGCCGTGCCGCGCCGTGACCGTCCCGCGCAGTTCGCCGCCGTGCGCACCGATGCCGAACTCAACGAGATCGGCGAACCCATCATGATCTATTGCAAGCCGGCGCCGGACTACCTGCCCGACCCTGTGTCCTGCCTGATCACCGGCATCACGCCGCAGCACTGCCTGGAACACGGCATCCCCGAACACGCATTCGCCGCACAGATCGAGCAGGCCCTGGGCGAGCCCGGCACCATCGGCGTGGGCTACAACACCATCCGCTTCGACGACGAAGTCACCCGCTTCATGTTCTGGCGCAACCTGATCGATCCCTATGCCCGCGAATGGGCCAACGGCTGCGGCCGCTGGGACCTGCTGGATGTGGTGCGCCTGACCTATGCCCTGCGCCCCGACGGCATCCAGTGGCCGACCAAGGAAGACGGCAGCGTCAGCTTCAAGCTGGAACATCTCTCCAAGGCCAATGGCCTGCTGCACGAAGCCGCCCACGATGCCCTCTCCGACGTGCGCGCCACCATCGCGCTGGCGCGCCTGATCCGCCAGCACAACCCGCGCCTGTTCGACTTCGCCCTGGCCCTGCACAAGAAGGAAAAGGCCGCCGCCGAAATCGGCCTGCCGGCGGCCAAGCCCTTCCTGCACGTCTCCGGCATGTTCCCGGTGGCGCAGGGCTGCCTGGCGCTGATGTGGCCGCTGGGCATGCACCCCACCAACAAGAACGAAGTGATCGCCTGGGACCTCGGCTACGACCCCGCCGAACTGGCCGGCCTGGACGCGGCGACCGTGCGCACACGCATGTTCACCCGGCGCGATGACCTGCCTGAGGGCGTCGAACGCCTGCCGGTCAAGAGCATCCACCTGAACAAGTCGCCCATGGTGGTGGGCAGCCTCAAGACCCTCAGCGCCGAACGCGCCGCGGCCCTGGGCATCGACGTCGATACCGCCCTGCGCCATGCCGAACACGCGGCCGCCCTGCCCGACCTGTCGTCACTGTGGCGCCAGGTGTACCAGCGCGAGGGCGAAGACCGACCCGACGTGGACGAAGACCTCTACGGCGGCTTCATCGGCAACGGCGACCGGCGCCAGCTGACGCAACTGCGCGCCCTGGCTCCAGCCGCCCTGGCCGAGGCCAGCATGTCCTTCGACGATATGCGCCTCAACGAAATCCTGTTCCGCTATCGCGCCCGCAACTTCCCCGAGACCCTGCGTCCTGATGAAGCCCAGCACTGGGAAGAGCATCGCGCTGCCCGCCTGTTCGAAGGCGCCGGTGGCGCGCGCACCATCGCCCAGTTGTTCGAACAGATCGACCAGTTGCAGGAGCAGGCAGACGACGAGCGCACCCAGGACATCCTGGGTGCGCTCTACGACTACGCCGAAATGATCGCGCCGGCCAACCAGTAAGGGCGCCGCCGGCTGACCGCTTTATTCTGCGGCGGCCTTGCCCTGCGCCTTGAGCTTCATGATGAAGTCGCGCAGGGCCGGTTGTATTTCTTCGAACAGGGGATGCTTGCGGTTCTTCAGCATCACCTCCGAAAACAGTTTCAGCCCCAGCGCCAACTGCGCGCTGGTATCGCTGTCGAACTGGCCATTGCCGCGCAGGCGACCAACGATACTGAAGATATCGTCATGGTTGCCAGCCTCGAAACTGATGGGCTCATGCAGCGTCTGCCCCTCCGACGCCGTGGCCAGGTGTTCCAGGGTGATGCGGTAGCGATGTTCCTTCATGTTGCTCTCCTTGCTTGCTTCTTTGGGGCTCAGGCCCGCTCCACCGCCACGGCGGCGCGATCGATGATGTCGATGATGGCATGCAGTTCTTCCTGCTGCAGCTTGCCCTTGGCCAGGCGCGTATGCAGCGCCATGCGGAAGTTCTGGACCGCCCGGCGCAGTTCCGGCGAATCGGCATCCGGCCGTTCCTGGCGGCGCAGTTCGAACTTGCGCAGCACCTGCTGCAGTATCTCGGCGTTTTCCTTCTCTTCCAGATGCGCACGGCCCTCGGTGCTGATGGTGTAGAGCTTCTTGCCGCCCTCCTCGCCCTGCACCGAGGCATGGCCCATTTCTTCCAGCAGGGTCAGGGTCGGGTAGATCACGCCCGGGCTGGGGCTGTAGCCACCGCCCACCAGCTGCTCGATGGCCTTGATCATGTCGTAGCCGTGGCGCGGCTTTTCCTGCAACAGGTGCAGCATCACGATGCGCAATGCGCCCTGCTCGAACATGCGCGCACCGCGACCGCCCCCACCGCCACCCTCGCGGCCACGCGGACCGTGGTGGCCGCGATGGCCCTCTTCATCAAACAGGCCGCCGCCATGGTGCGGACGGTCGTGGCGCTGGTGCATGGGGCCGTGGCCCGGCTGGCCGTGGTGGCCGAATAGATGCTTGAACATGGTATTTCCTTCTTGTCGGTTTGCTAAAGGCAGCGACTGACGCACGCTGCGTGTCGATCGATATAACCAAGATATATCTTTATTTTGAATATTTCAAGATATATCTTAATCATATTTTTCATTGCATTTGATCAACACATGAAGCAAAAGGCTTCACCGTCAGGCTGGCGACATTGAACGACCGGAAGAAGTGCTATGTTCTCTCCGGGGCAGCCACTGCCCTGCCTACCACGACAACAGGAGACCCCATGACCCCGACCGCCCCCATCGGCCGCTTTCCCATCCCAGAACTCGACGAGCTTCCCGAGGACATCCGCCAGCGCATCCTGACAGTGCAGGAGAAGTCAGGATTCATCCCCAACGTCTTCCTGGTCCTGGCGCACCGCCCGGACGAATTCCGCGCCTTCTTCGCCTATCACGATGCCTTGATGGACAAGCCCGGCAAGCTCACCAAGGCCGAGCGCGAGATGATCGTGGTCGCCACCAGCAATGCCAACCAATGCCAGTACTGCGTGGTGGCGCATGGTGCGATCCTGCGTATCCGCGCCAAGGACCCCTTGCTGGCCGACCAGGTCGCGATCAATTACCGCAAGGCCGACATCAGCCCGCGGCAAAAGGCCATGCTGGATTTCGCCATGAAGGTCTCGGCCAGCGCCTGGGCGGTCAACGAAGAGGATTTCGCCCTGCTGGGGGAACAGGGCTGGGGAGAGGAGGAAGCCTGGGACATCGCGGCCATCGCGGCCTTCTTCGGCATGTCCAACCGGCTGGCCAACGTGACCAGCATGCGTCCCAATGAAGAGTTCTATCTGATGGGGCGAGTACCCCTGCAATGATGTCGCGCAGACAGGCTCAGCGCCGTCCCGCATGCCAGCGCGCCACCTGCTCCAGGCAGGCGCGCAGGTCACCCTGCACCAATTCGGCGGCGTGCGCCAGCATGAGGTTGCGCGGCAGGCCGAAGTCCTCGATCTGCATGCCCGCGCGGCAGTAACCGGGCTCGCCCTGCGGCACCTGCGCCAGCAGATCCTGCGCCGGCGTGTTGTAGCACCACACCCTCTTGCCACGCCCGACCGCGTAGCCGATCTCGAAGACCGTGCCCGAATCCGGCTCATGGCCGCGAAAGTCGCGCACGTTGGCCACCACGGCATCGGCCGACTCGATCAGGGCTATGTTGATTTCGTAGATGCGCCGGGCGATCTCGGACTTGCTCTCGCCCTGCACCTCGTCATCGCCCGGGCACAGGGCCAGCAAGCCCAGCTCGCCGCACCATTGCTTGATGCGCGTCTTGTGCGCGGCATAGTCGCGCGCGAAGACATCGGGACCGGCGAGGTAGATGCGGGGCTGTCGGGTCATGGTTCATCCTGTGGCTGTATCCGGAGCCGGCAGCTTACGCGAACTAGGAAACCTCTGCCATGTTCTCGGCCCGGTCGAAGTCGGCCGCAAAATCGTCCACCTGCACGCTGAGGTCCCCATAGTGGGCGAAGGCATCCAGCACTTCCTTCTCCTGCTGCGAGATCAGACCGCGCTGCAAAACCAGCGCACTCCAGGCCGGCAGTTCGCGCAGGCTCTGCGGCATCGGCGGCAGGCGCTCTTCCTTGATCTCCGGCTTGAGCCGCTGCTCCAGTTGCTGCACCACGGGCGCCAGTGCAAAGGCCAGTTCGCCGCAGGCCAGCGGATCACCTTCGCCGGGCACATAGGTATCGGCCACCAGCCGGTCACGGCTTGCACCCGGGGTCTGCATGGCCTTGGCCACCAGCGTGCCGAGCAGGTCCGATGGCTTGCGATAAGGCAGTCCCAGCGGGAAGATCAGCACCCGCAGCAACAGCGCCACCGGCCGGTTGGGGAAGTTGTGCAAGGTCTCGACGATGGCTTCCTGCGCCCGGTTCAGGGCATCCTGCACCGACCAGTCCACGTAGGCCTGGTCAGCTTCCTGACGACCTTCGTCCTCGAAGCGTTTCAACACCGCCGACACCAGGTACAACTGCGAGAGCACATCCCCCAGCCGCGCCGAGATACGTTCACGGAACTTGAGCGTACCGCCCAGCACGGCCATGCTGACATCGGTGAGCAAGGCGAAGGCCGAGGACAGGTGGACCACGGCGCGGTAGTAGCGGCGCGTGGCATGCGCCGCCTGGGACGGTGCCGGCAACAGCCAGCCGCCGCTGATGCCACCCACCAGGCTGCGCGCCGCATTGGCCGCCGCGAAGGACAGGTGCGCGAACAGCACGCGGTCGAAGGCCTGCACCGCGCGTTCGCGATCCTCCTCCGAGGCCGCAGCCAGCTCCTGCAGCACATAGGGATGGCAACGGATCGCCCCCTGGCCGAAGATGATCAGGCAGCGCGTCAGGATATTGGCGCCCTCTACCGTGATGGCGATCGGAATCTGCTGGTATACCCGCGCCAGGAAATTGCCCGGCCCCATGCAGATGCCCTTGCCACCGATCACGTCCATACCGTCATTGACCACCATGCGCCCGCGCTCGGTGACGTGGTACTTGGAGATGGCCGAGATCACCGATGGCTTCTCGCCCGCATCCACCGCCAGTGCCGACAGGCGGCGCGTGGCATCCATCATGTAGAGATGCCCGCCCATGCGCGCCAGCGCTTCCTGCACGCCCTCGAACTTGCCGATCTCGATCTTGAACTGGCGCCGCATGGCGGCATAGGCGCTGGTACCGCGCACCGCCATCTTGGAAAAACCGACGCTGGACGACGGCAGCGAAATCGCCCGCCCCGCCGCCAGGCATTCCATCAGCATGCGCCAGCCGCGTCCGACCTGGGCCACGCCGCCGATCACCCAATCCATCGGGATGAAGACATCGGTCCCCTCGGTCGGACCATTCTGGAACACCGCATTGAGCGGCCAGTGTCGACGACCGGTGACCACTCCCGGATGATCGGTGGGGATCAGCGCGCAGGTGATGCCGGGCTCCATCGCATAGCCCAGCAGGCCATGCGGATCGCGCGCCCGGAAGGCCAGGCCCAGCACGGTGGCCACCGGCGCCAGGGTGATGTAGCGCTTGCTCCAGGTGACCCGGAAGCCCAGCGTCTCGCGTCCCTCATACCGGCCCTTGCAGACGATGCCGATATCCGGAATGGCCGCCGCATCCGAACCCGCATAGGGGCTGGTGAGTGCGAAGCAGGGAATCTCCTGCCCCCGTGCCAGGCGCGGCAGGTAGTGATCCTTCTGCGCCTCGGTGCCGTAATGCAGCAGCAATTCGGCCGGCCCCAGCGAATTGGGCACCATCACCGCGATGGCCGCAGCCGAACTGCGCGAGGCCAGTTTCATCACCACCTGCGAATGCATGTAGGCCGAGAACTCCTTGCCGCCGTACTGGCGCGGAATGATCATGCCCAGGAAGCCGCGCTCCTTGATGAACTTCCAGGCCTGCTGCGGCAGGTCCTGGGTCTTCACGCTGGTGTCCCAGTCGCTGACCATGGCGCACAGCTGCTCGACCTCGTGATCGAGGAAAGCCTGCTCCTCCGGTGTCAGGCGTGGCGCCGGCAGCGCGAACAGGCGATCCCAGTCCGGCTTGCCGGAGAACAGCTCGGCATCCCACCAGGTGGTGCCGGCCTCGATGGCATCGCGTTCGGTGTCGGACATGCGCGGCGCCATCATGGCGAACGTGTCCAGCGCCGGCCGCGTGATCAGCGACTGCCGCACCGAGCGGATCGCCACCACCAGGGTCGGCGTAAACAACAGGATCGCCAGCAGCACCCGTACCGGCCAGTCGATATCGACCACTGCGCCGCCCAGGAAGATCAGGACCGCCTCGGCCGCCAGCCAGACCCAGGCGCTGGCACGCGCCATCATCAGCGCCAGTGCGCTTGCTATGAAAACAATGAGCCAGATGATCATGTGTCGCCTCCAGTGTTGTTGTGCTTGTTGCGCACGGGGTGCTGCCAGCAGTGCAGCCAGCAGTACAGCGGGCAATGCAGCGTTGCGTGGAGCGATGGGTGCAGCCAGGAATGCAGCTGACGATGCAGCGAGCAAGGCAGCCAGTGTGGCACCGAATGCCGAGCGCGCCAAGCGGGCGTCCCTGCATCCAGTCATCCGACATCCAGCCTGCGCCTTTTTGCACGATACCTTGCCAGCTCATCGGGCGGAATCGGACGGAACCCTCCCGGCCCCGTCAGACAACGTCCGACAAGCCGGCGCCCCATGTCATCCATTACAATCCGGGCATTGCAGACAGGCCCGCAGAGGAACGAATCATGAAATGGGAAGGCAATCGCGAAAGCGACAATGTGGAAGACCGTCGTGGTGAAGGTGGCGGCGGAGGAGGCGGCTTTGGCTTCGGCGGCCGCTCCATCGGCCTGGGCACCGTGGCCGTGGCACTGGTGGCGTCGTACTTCCTGGGCATCAACCCGCTGACCATGCTCAACCTGCTCTCCGGCGGAGGCGGCCCGGTACCGGTGCAGCAACAGGCGCCGGCCCACAAACCCTCGCCCAACGACCAGATGGCGCGCTTCGTTTCCACCGTCCTGGCCGACACCGAAGACACCTGGGGCCAGATCTTCGCCGCCAACGGCAAGCAGTATGCGCGGCCCAAGCTGGTGCTGTTTTCCGGCAGCACGCCGACCGCCTGCGGCACCGGCCAGACCGCCACCGGTCCCTTCTATTGCCCGGGCGACCAGAAGGTCTACATCGACCTGTCCTTCTATGAACTAATGAAGCAGCGTTTCAAGGTCTCCGGCAACTTCGCCCAGGCCTATGTGATCGCCCATGAAGTCGGCCACCACGTGCAACACCTGATGGGCATCTCCGACAAGGTCGATGCGGCCCGCCGCAATGCCAGCGAAAAGCAGGCCAATGCCATGTCGGTGCGACTGGAACTGCAGGCCGACTGCTTCGCCGGGGTCTGGGCCTTCCACGCCAACCAGGCGCGTCACATCCTGGAAGAAGGGGACATCGAAGACGCCCTGCACGCCGCCTCCGCCATCGGCGACGACGCCCTGCAGCGCCAGGCGCGCGGCGTGGTGGTGCCGGACTCCTTCACCCACGGCACCTCCGCCCAGCGCGTGACCTGGTTCAAGCGCGGCATCAACGAAGGCAAGGTCAGCGCCTGCAATACCTTCGCGGCCAAGGAGCTGTGAACCCATCCTGGGCGCACATCGGGCGCGCCATACCCGACATCGAACGCAACATCGAACACGACAACACAACGAGGAGACTGAACCCATGACCCTGTCCAACTGGTGCATCCTGATCGCCGGCCTGATGCCGGTGTTCACCATCGCGGTGGCCAAGCGCGGTCGCAAGGACTTCGACAACGCCGAACCGCGTGCCTGGCTGGACCAGCAGACCGGTGTGCGCCGCCGCGCCGACTACGCCCACCGCAACCACTTCGAGGCCTTCCCCTTCTTCGCCGCCGCCGTGCTGGTGGCGCAGCAGGCCGGTGCCGCCCAGGGCCAGATCGACATCGCCAGCGTGGTCTTCATCGCCGCCCGCCTGCTCTATACCCTGTTCTACCTGAACGACAAACCCTCGGCCCGCTCGGCGGTCTGGGCGGTCGGCTACCTGAGCGTGATCGCCCTGTTCGTCATCGCCGCCCGCGCCTGACCGGGAGCCCACCATGAGCCACCCCGCCGCCCAGCAACTGGCCCCCATGCGCGAGGCCCTCACCGCCCTGTGCGAGCAACGCGCCAGCATCGCCACCCTGTGCGCCACCTGGCGCGCCCGTGACGACGTGATGCAGGCCCTGCCACCCCGCTACCAGCAGGTCGCCGAAGACCTGCTGGGCCGCCTCGAAGCCGGCAGCCTCTTCACCGAGGAAAGCTGTTCCTTCAGCCAGAAGGACCTCACCGACAGCCTCGCCACCTGGCTGGACAAAGCCGGGCAGACCCTGTCAGCAAGCTGACCCGATCTGACCTGCTCCACCGGAAGAACTAGTTCTTCCGGTGGGCAGCCTGCCCTTACTGCCTCCCTCTTCTCCCTTCCCCCGCCTCTCCGTCGGACCGATGTTGCCGGCCTGCACCGATCGCTAAGCTGGACCCATCGATCAACATCCGCAGGAGGCTCCATGTCCGACCAGCGCAAGGCCTATGGCGTGCTGGGTTCCAGCACGCTCGCATTCACTGTCTGCTTCACCATCTGGATGCTGTTCGGGGTCATCGGCATCCCCATCAAGAATGCCCTGCACCTGAACGAAACCGAATTCGGCCTGCTCACCGCCATGCCGGTACTGACCGGCTCCCTGATCCGGGTGCCGCTGGGTATCTGGACCGACCGCTACGGCGGGCGCATCGTGTTCTTCATCCTGATGCTGTGCACGGTGGTCCCGATCTGGCTGATTTCCTACGCCACCGCCTTCTGGCACTTCCTGGTACTGGGCCTGTTCGTGGGCCTGGCCGGCGGTTCCTTCTCGGTCGGCACGCCCTATGTGGCGCGCTGGTTCAAGAAGGAACGCCAGGGCCTGGCCATGGGCGTGTTCGGCGCCGGCAACTCGGGCGCGGCGGTCAACAAGTTCGTGGCGCCGGTGCTCATCGCCGCCGGTGGCTGGATGCTGGTGCCCAAGGTCTATGCCGCCCTGATGCTGGCCGCAGCCCTGCTGTTCTGGCTGGGCTCGTCGACCGACCCGGCGCACCAGGTCAAGTCCGACACCGGCTTCATGGACCAGGTGCGCATGCTCAAGGACCCCAGGGTCTGGCGCTATTGCCAGTACTACTCGGTGGTCTTCGGCGGCTATGTCGGCCTGAGCCTGTGGATGGTCAAGTACTACGTCACCGAATACGGATTCGACATCAAGACCGCCGCCCTGCTGGCGGCCTGCTTCTCGCTGCCGGGCGGCGTGCTGCGCGCCGTGGGCGGCTGGCTCTCCGACAAGTACGGTGCCTACCAGGTCACCTGGTGGGTGATGTGGGTGTGCTGGGTGGCCTTCTTCCTGCTGTCTTATCCACAGACCGATTTCGCCATCCAGACCGTGGGCGGCACAAGGACCTTCCACATCGGCCTGAACCCGGTGCTCTTCACGGCGCTGCTGATGGTGGTCGGCGTAGCCATGGCGGTGGGCAAGGCCTCGGTCTTCAAGTTCATCTCCGACGACTACAGCGGCAACATCGGCGCGGTCTCCGGCATCGTCGGCCTGGCCGGCGGGCTGGGCGGCTTCATCCTGCCGATCCTGTTCGGCGTGGTGCTGGACGTCACAGGCGTACGCAGCTCCTGCTTCATGCTGCTCTACGGCACGGTCTGCATCTCGCTGGTGTGGATGCACTTCCAGTTCCGCCGCGAAGGCCTGCAAGCGCCACGCAAGGCCCTGGCGGCCGACTGATCCCTTCCCATTTCAAGGACACCTCATGAACCACGTACTCACGCGCTGGGAGCCGGAAAACCCGGACTTCTGGCGCAAGCAAGGCGAGCCGGTCGCCAACCGCAATCTCTGGATCTCCATCCCCTGCCTGATGCTGGCCTTCGCAGTCTGGATGCTGTGGAGCGTGGTGGCCGCCAACCTGGACAAGGCCGGCTTTCACTTCAGCAAGGACCAGTTGTTCTTCCTGACGGCCTTGCCCGCCCTCTCGGGCGCCACGCTGCGCATCTTCTATTCCTTCCTGGTACCGGTGTTCGGCGGGCGTCGCTGGACCGCCATTTCCACCGCCAGTCTGCTGATCCCCGCCATCGGCATGGGCCTGGCCCTGCGCGACCCCGGCACCAGCTACTCCACCCTGCTGGGCCTGGCCTTGCTGTGCGGGCTGGGCGGCGGCAATTTCAGTTCCAGCATGGCCAACATCAGCTTCTTCTTCCCCAAGGCGCGCAAAGGCTACGCCACCGGCATGAATGCCGGCATCGGCAACCTGGGCGTCTCGGTGGTGCAACTGGTCACGCCGCTGGTGATTTCCTCGGCCGTGTTCGCCACCTCCATCGCCGGCCAGGGGGTGCTCTTCCATGATCCCAAGAGCGGCCTGGACAGCAGCTACTGGCTGGCCAATGCCGGCTTCATCTGGGTGCCCTTCATCGTCGCCGCCACCCTGGCAGCCTGGTTCGGCATGAACGACATCGCCTCTGCCCAGGCGTCGCTGGCCGACCAGGCGGTGATCTTCAAGCGCAAGCACAACTGGCTGATGTGCTGGCTGTATGTCGGCACCTTCGGCTCCTTCATCGGTTTTTCGGCGGCGTTTGCGATGTTGATCAAGGCCCAGTTCCCGGAGGTGGAAGTCGCCCGCTTCGCCTTCCTCGGCCCGCTGGCCGGTGCCCTGGCGCGGCCGCTGGGCGGCATGATCTCGGACCGCATCGGCGGCGCGCGCGTCACGCTGTGGGTGTTCCTGGCCATGGGGCTGACCATCCTGCTGGGCATCCTGCCGGCCCTGCATACGCACCAGTTCACGCTGTTCCTGGCCTCCTTCATCGGCATGTTCATCCTCACCGGACTGGGCAATGGCTCGACCTTCTGCATGATTCCCATCATCTTCCAGACCGAGCGCGAGCGCGCTGCCGCGGGACAAGGCGAGGCAGCGCAACAGCAGGCCCGCCTGGATGCGGGCAAGGAATCGGCGGCCGTACTGGGTTTCTCCGGTGCCATCGGCGCCTATGGCGGCTTCTTCATCCCGCAGAGCTTCGGCACCTCGATCAGGATGACCGGCGCGCCGGACATGGCGATGCTCGTCTTCGTCGGCTTCTATGCCAGCTGCATGCTCATCACCTGGTGGTACTACGCCCGCAAGGGCGCGCCCATGCCGTGTTGAGATGGCCCTAGTTCTTTCGAACTAGCCCGCCTCCGCCGCCTGGATGGCTGCCCTGACCAAGCCGGTGAATAGGCAGGGACGGGGCGCCTGCCTACACTTTCCAACCATCAAGACTGCCCATATCGAAAACGCAGGTGGGGTACTCACCCACGCAACCGAGGATTCACAATGAGTCATTTTCTGGACCGATTGAAGTTCATGTCGCGGGTGAAGTCCACCTTCGCCGATGGACATGGCGCCGTGGTCGACGAAGACCGCCAATGGGAAAACGCCTACCGCAGCCGCTGGCAGCACGACAAGGTGGTGCGCTCCACGCACGGGGTCAACTGCACCGGGTCCTGCTCCTGGAAGGTCTATGTCAAGAACGGCCTGATCACCTGGGAAACCCAGCAGACCGACTACCCCCGTACCCGTCCCGACCTGCCCAACCACGAGCCGCGCGGCTGCCCGCGTGGCGCCTCCTATAGCTGGTACGTCTACTCCGCCCAGCGGGTGAAGTACCCCATGATCCGCGGCCGTCTCATGCAACTGTGGCAGGAGGCGCGCCGCACCCTGGGCCCGGTCGAGGCCTGGGCCGCCATCACCAGCGACCCCGCCCGTGCAAAAAGCTACAAGTCGGTGCGCGGCCAGGGTGGCTTCGTGCGGGCCGACTGGGATACCGCCAACGAAATCATCGCCGCCGCCAATGCCTACACCATCAAGCAGTATGGCCCGGACCGGGTGATCGGCTTCTCGCCCATCCCGGCCATGTCGATGGTGTCGTACGCGGCCGGCGCCCGTTACCTGAGCCTCATCGGCGGCGTGGCCCTGTCCTTCTACGACTGGTACTGCGACCTGCCGCCCGCCAGCCCGCAGATCTGGGGCGAGCAGACCGACGTGCCGGAATCGGCCGACTGGTACAACGCCACCTACCTGATGGTATGGGGCTCCAATGTGCCGCAGACGCGCACCCCCGACGCCCACTTCTACACCGAGGTGCGCTACAAGGGGACCAAGACGGTGGCGGTGTCCTCGGACTTCGGCGAGATGGTCAAGTTCGGCGACATCTGGCTGGCCCCGCGCCCGGGTACCGACGCCGCGCTGGCCATGGCCATGGGCCATGTGATCCTCAAGGAATTCCACCTGCAGCGCCCCTCGCCCTACTTCCGCCACTACGTCCGGCAATACACCGACCTGCCCATGCTGGTACGACTGGTGGAACGCGAGGGCCGCTACCTGCCGGAGCACCTGCTGCGCGCCTCGCAGATGCCCGGCCAGCTGGAAGAAGCCAACAACGCCGACTGGAAGACCCTGGCCATCGATGCCACCACCGGCCAGATCGTCGCGCCCAACGGTTCCATCGGCTACCGCTGGGGCGAAGGCCAGGTCAACGACGGCGCCAAGCTGGGCCGCTGGAACCTGGAAAGCCGGGACGGTCATTCCGGTCGCGAGATCGAGCCGCTGCTCTCGCTGGTGGACCAGCACGACGAGGTGGTCGCGGTCGCCTTCAACTACTTCGGCGGGGACGATGCCGAGCAATTGCAGACGCGCCGCGTGCCGGTACGCCACGTGCGGCTGGCCAACGGCAGCACCGCACTGGTGGCCACCGTGCACGACCTGATGATGGCCAACTATGGCGTGGACCAGGGTCTGGGCGGCCAGATTGCGCAGTCCTATGACGACGACATTCCCTACACGCCGGCGTGGCAGGAGAAGCACACCGGCGTCAAGCGCGAGCTGGTGATCCAGGTGGCACGCGAGTTCGCGCAGAACGCCCACGACACCGAGGGCAAGAGCATGGTCATCGTCGGCGCCGCGCTCAATCACTGGTACCACAACGACATGATCTATCGCGGCATCATCAACCTGCTGATGATGTGCGGTTGCGTGGGCAAGTCCGGCGGTGGCTGGGCGCACTACGTGGGACAGGAAAAGCTGCGCCCGCAGTTCGGCTGGGCGCCGCTGGCCTTCGCCACCGACTGGGTGCGCCCGCCCCGGCAGATGAACGGCACCAGCTTCTTCTACGCCCACACCAGCCAGTGGCGTCACGAAAAGCTGGGCCTGGACGAGATCGTCGCCCCCACCGCCGACAAGGACAAGCTGGCCGGCATGAGCATGATCGACATGAACGCACGCTCCGAACGCATGGGCTGGCTGCCCTCGGCCCCGCAGCTGGAAACCAATCCGCTGGACGTGTGCGACGCCGCCCAGGCGCTGGGCCAGACCCCGCAGGACTATCTGAAGGCAGCCCTGAAGTCCGGCACCGTCAACATGAGCTGCGACGACCCCGACAATCCGAAGAACTTCCCGCGCAACATGTTTGTCTGGCGCTCCAACATCCTGGGCAGTTCCGGCAAGGGCCACGAGTATTTCCTGAAATACCTGCTGGGGACCCAGCATGCGCTGTTCGACGACGCCGGGCAGGCCATCCGCCCGGCCGAGGTCAAGTACCGGGAAGAGGCTGCCGAGGGCAAGCTGGACCTGCTGGTGACGCTGGACTTCCGCATGAGCACCACCTGCCTGTATGCCGACATCGTGCTGCCCACCGCCACCTGGTACGAGAAGGATGACCTCAACACCTCGGACATGCATCCCTTCATCCATCCGCTTTCGGAAGCGGTGCAACCGCTGTGGGAGAGCAAGACCGACTGGGAAATCTACAAGGGCATCGCCAGCAAGTTCAGCCAGATCGGTGGCGAATACCTCGGCACCCGCAGCGACATCGTGCTGCAGCCGCTGATGCACGACACCCCGGCTGAACTGGGCCAGCCCTTCGAACCGAAGGACTGGAAGAAGGGCGAATGCGACCTCATCCCCGGCAAGACCGCCCCCAATTTCATGGTGGTGGAACGCAACTACCGAGACATCTACAAGAAGTTCACCTCGGTCGGCCCGCTGCTGGACAAGCTGGGCAACGGCGGCAAGGGCATCAACTGGAACACCGAACATGAGGTGGGCGAACTGGGCGCACTGAACAGGCGCGTCACCGAGCCCGGCGTCAGCCAGGGCCGCCCACGGCTGGACAGCGCCATCGATGCCTGCGAGATGATCCTCAGCTTCGCTCCCGAAACCAACGGCCATGTCTCGGTCAAGGCCTGGGAAGCACTGGGCAAGATCACCGGGCGCGACCACACCCACCTGGCGCGGGGCCGCGAGCACGACAAGATCCGTTTCCGCGACGTCCAGGCGCAGCCGCGCAAGATCATCTCGGCGCCGACCTGGTCAGGTCTTGAGTCAGAAGAGGTCAGCTATAACGCCGGCTATACCAATGTGCATGAACTCATTCCCTGGCGCACCCTGAGCGGCCGCCAGCAGTTCTACCAGGACCACCGCTGGATGCTGGATTTCGGTGAAGGCCTGTGCGTCTACAAACCAGCGGTCGATACCAAGACGGTCGCCCCCATGCTCGGGCGGCACCCCAATGGCGAGAAGGAGATCGTGCTCAACTTCCTCACGCCGCACCAGAAGTGGGGCATCCACTCCACCTACTCGGACAACCTGCGCATGCTCACCTTGAGTCGCGGCGGGCCGCATGTCTGGATTTCGGAAGACGACGCCAAGGCCGCAGGACTGGTGGACAACGACTGGGTCGAAGTCTTCAACAGCAACGGTACCCTGACCGCGCGCGTGGTGGTGAGCCAGCGCATCCCGGGCGGCATCTGCCTGATGTACCACGCCCAGGAAAAGATCGTGAACACCCCCGGTGCACAACTGAGCGGCAAGCGTGGCGGCATCCACAACTCGGTCACGCGGGCGGTGCTGAAGCCCACCCACATGATCGGCGGCTATGCGCAACTGGCCTATGGTTTCAACTACTACGGCACCGTGGGCAGCAATCGCGACGAGTTCATCATCCTGCGCAAGATGAACAAGGTCGACTGGCTCGACGGCAGCCTGCAAGAAAGGACGGCATCATGAGAATTCGCGCACAAGTGGGCATGGTGCTCAACCTGGACAAGTGCATCGGCTGCCACACCTGCTCGGTGACCTGCAAGAACGTCTGGACCAGCCGCGACGGCGTGGAATACGCCTGGTTCAACAATGTCGAGACCAAGCCCGGCATCGGCTATCCGAAGCAATGGGAAAACCAGCAGAAGTGGCAAGGCGGCTGGACCCGCACCACCGCCGGCCAGCTGGAGCCGCGCCAGGGCGGCCGCCTGCGCATCCTGGCCAACCTGTTCGCCAATCCCAACCTGCCGGCCATCGACGACTACTACGAGCCCTTCACCTACGATTACGAACACCTGCAGAAGGCGCCCCTGATGCAGACCCCGCCCACGGCGCGGCCGATCTCGGTGCTGACCGGCAAGAAGATGGACAAGATCACCTGGGGGCCGAACTGGGAAGACGATCTCGGCGGCGAGTTCAGCGCCCGTAGCCAGGATGCGCTGTTCGAGGGCGTGCAGAAGGAGATGCACAGCAGCTTCGAATCGACCTTCATGATGTACCTGCCGCGCCTGTGCGAACACTGCCTGAACCCGGCCTGCGTGGCGTCCTGCCCCTCGGGCTCGATCTACAAGCGCGAGGATGACGGCATCGTGCTGGTGGACCAGGACAAGTGCCGTGGCTGGCGCATGTGCATCTCCGGTTGTCCGTACAAGAAGATCTACTACAACTGGAGCTCCGGCAAGGCCGAGAAATGCACCTTCTGCTATCCCCGCATCGAGGCCGGCCAGCCCACCGTGTGCTCGGAAACCTGTGTCGGGCGCATCCGCTACCTGGGCGTGCTGCTGTATGACGCCGACCGCATCGAGGCAGCAGCCTCGGTGGCCGACGAGCAGGCGCTCTACCAGGCCCAGCTGGACTGCTTCCTCGACCCGCACGACCCGGCCGTGATCGCCGAGGCGCGCCGCCAGGGCATTGCCGAGAGCTGGCTGGAATCGGCACGTCGCTCGCCGGTGTACAAGATGGCCATGCAATGGAAGATCGCCTTCCCCCTGCATCCGGAATACCGCACCCTGCCCATGGTCTGGTACATCCCGCCGCTGTCGCCGATCCAGAAGGCCGCCGAGGCCGGCCACATGGGGATGGACGGCATCATCCCCGACGTGAAATCGCTGCGCATCCCGCTGCGCTATCTCGCCAACCTGCTGACCGCCGGCCAGGAAGCACCCATCCTCAACGCCCTGCAACGCCTGCTGGCCATGCGCGCCTACAAGCGCGCCCAGACGGTGCACGGCCGGCAGGAAGAAGCGCTGCTGCAGCAGGTCGGCCTGCAGGCCGACGAGGTCGAGGACATGTACCAGACCCTGGCCATCGCCAACTACGAAGACCGTTTCGTGGTCCCGTCCTCGCACAAGGAAATGGTGGAAGACAGCTTCAACGACAAGGGCAGTTGCGGCTTCAGCTTCGGCAACGGTTGTTCCGGTGGCGTCTCCGGCGGCAGCCTGTTCGGCAAGAAGCCGCAAGGCAGCGTGATCTTCGTGGACATGCCCAAGTCGCGCAAGAAGTCCCCCGTCACCGAATGAATGGAGCCCCTGTCATGACTTCCCACGTCAATCACGCGGCCGGCAGCGGCACGATCTACCGCGTCGTCTCGGCACTGATGAGTTATCCCCAACCGGAACTGATCGCAGCACTGCCCGAGATCGAACAGGCCCTGCAGGGCGAGGCGGCGCTAGCGGAGGCCTTGCCGGCGCTACAACCGTTGCTGCACCACCTGCAATCCGTCCCGCTGCTCACCCTGCAGGAAAACTACGTCGATACCTTCGACCGCAGTGCCGCGCTGTCGCTGCACCTGTTCGAACACATCCACGGCGAAAGCCGCGACCGCGGCCAGGCCATGGTCGATCTGCTGGAGGAATACCGTAGCCAGGGCCTGGAGCCGGCTACCAGCGAGTTGCCGGACTATGTGCCGCTGTTCCTGGAATTCCTGAGCCTGCTGTCACAGGACAGGGCCGCCCTGCTGCTGGGCGAGGCGATCCATGTGCTGGCCGCCATCGGCCAGCGCCTGCAGCGCCGGGACAGCCCCTACGCCGCGCCCTTGCTGTTGCTGACCCGGCTCACCGAGGTCGTGCCACGCGAACAGGACGATCCACCAGTGCGCGACATGGACGAGGCCATGGAAGTCTTCGGCCCCGGCGCCGACGGCGTGGAACCCCTGCTCAAACCTGCGCCGGGCGGCGTGCAGCCGCTGCACTTCCATCCCCGCCAGCAGGCCCGTCCCACAGTACAGTCCGCCACCCAATCCGCCCCCGGGAGACCAGCATGAGCTACCTGCATCAATTCCTCTACGGCATCTACCCCTACATCGCCCTGGCGGTGTTCCTGCTGGGCAGCCTGCTGCGCTTCGAGCGCGAGCAGTACACCTGGAAGAGCGACTCCTCGCAACTACTGCATGCCGGTCGCCTGCGACTGGGCAATATCCTGTTCCACGTCGGCGTACTGGGCCTGTTCTTCGGTCATCTGGTGGGCTTGCTCACGCCGGTGGCGGTATGGGATGCCGTGGGCGTGAGCCACGCTTTCAAGCAACTGGTCGCCATGGCGGCCGGCGGCGTGTTCGGCACGCTCTGCCTGCTGGGGCTGGCGATCCTGATCCATCGCCGCCTGACGGACGCGCGCATCGCCGCCGTCACCCGCCCCTCAGACAAGCTCCTGCTGCTGTGGCTGCTGGTCACGCTGTGCCTGGGCCTGTCCACCATCGTCGAGTCGGCCCAGCACCGCGACGGCCACATGATGGTGTTGCTGATGACCTGGGCGCAGCACATCGTCACCTTCCGGGGTGATGCCGCCGGCTTCATCGAAGGTGCGCCGCTGCTGTTCAAGCTGCACCTGTTCATGGGGCTGACGCTGTTCGTGATCTTCCCCTTCACGCGGCTGGTGCATGTGTGGAGCGGCTTTGCCTCCATCACCTACCTGAGCCGGGCCTGGCAACTGGTCCGCCCGCGTTGAGCAAGGAGAACCAGGATGCCTGTCATCGTCAATGAATACGAACTGAGCGACGCCGAGATGGCAAAGGAACTGGCCGCCCGCGATGCCGATGACCAGGACCTGCAGTCGGCCATGACCACCCTGGTGCTGCGCCGGCTGCTGCTGGAGGAAGCGCAGCGCCTGCAGCTGCAAGGTGAGGACGACGATGCGCGTATCGAGCTCCTGCTGCAGCGCCAGGTCAGCGTCCCGCAGGCCGGCGAAGAAGAATGCCGACGCCAGTACCAGGCCACGCCTGAACGTTTCATCATCGGGGCGCTGGCGGAAGTGAACCATATCCTGTTCCAGGTCACCCCGGAGGTCGATCTGGCGGCCCTGCGCCTGCGCGCAGAATCGGTGCTGGAGCACCTGCTGGCGCAACCGGAGGACTTCGCCACGCAGGCCGCAGCGCTGTCGAACTGCCCCTCCGGCGCACAGGGCGGCAGCCTTGGGCAGATCGCCCGGGGCGCCTGCGTGCCGGAATTCGAACGGGCCGTCTTCGCCGCCACACCACAGGGCATCATCCCGCGCCTGGTGGAGACCCGCTTCGGCCTGCACATCGTCCAGGTGGGGCGCAAGCTGGACGGCACGCGCCTGCCCTTCGAGGCGGTGCGCGAAAACATCGCCCAGGCCCTGCAACGCGCCGCCCATGACCAGGCCCTGCGTCACTACCTGCAGCAACTGGTGGGCGCTGCCCGCATCACTGGCGTGCAACTTCCCGGCATGACATCGCCGCTGCTGCAATAAGGAGCCTGCATGTCCTCGTCCGTCCCACCTTCCGGCCGCCCGGCCCTGCTGGATCGCTTCGGGCGGCGCATCGACTACCTGCGGCTGTCGGTCACCGACCGCTGCGACCTGCGGTGCAGCTATTGCATGCCCAAGGGCTTTTCCGGTTTCGAGGAGCCGGCCAACTGGCTCGACTTCGACGAGATCACGCGCGTGATCGCCGCCTTCGCCCGACTCGGCGTAGGGCGCATACGACTCACCGGCGGCGAACCGCTGATGCGGCGCAGGCTGCCCACGCTGGCCGCGCAATTGTCGGCCCTGCCGGGGGTGGAGGAACTGTCGCTGTCCACCAACGCCACGCAGATGCACAAGCACGCAAGGGCGCTACGGGCGGCCGGCGTACAGCGCATCAACGTCAGCCTGGATAGCCTGGATCGCGCCTGCGCGGCGCAGATCACCGGACGCGACAGCCTGCAGAGCGTCATGGCGGGACTGGCCGCCGCCAGGGATGCCGGATTTACCCCCATCAAGGTCAACATGGTGGTACTGCGCGGCGTCAATGAACATGAAGTGCCACGCATGGCGGAGTTCTGTTTCGCGCAAGGTTTCATCCTGCGCCTGATCGAAGCCATGCCCATGGGCGAGACCGGTCGCAACAGCGGCGTCGTCGCGCTTGGTCCGCTGCGCGATGCACTGGTGGCCCGCTTCGACCTGCAGCCCCTGGCCACCGAGCTGGGCGGTGGCCCGGCGCGCTACTGGGGCAGCGCCGATGGTCGCTGCACGCTGGGTTTCATCACACCCATGAGCCAGCACTTCTGCGCCACCTGCAACCGCGTGCGGCTCTCGGTGGACGGCACGCTCTATCTCTGCCTGGGACAGGAGGCGCGCCTGGAATTGCGTCCGCTGCTGCGCGCCGGCATCGATGATGGCGGGCTGGAGGAGGCGATCCGCCTGGCCATCGAACTCAAGCCGGAGCGCCATGAATTCAGTCAGGCATCGCACAAGATCATCCGCTTCATGTCGCAGACCGGCGGCTAGGGCGCCAGGACCGGCAGATCCGGCAGATCCGGCACGATCTGCACGATCTGCACGATCTGCACAAAGATTGACCTGGACCCGGTGTTTTAGTCCGGCCAACGGCCTAGACTGCCGCTTCCCTGGCTAGCCCTGGAACCTTCCATCATGCCCGCTCCCTCCCTGGCCCTGCTCCCCAACCCGCTGCCGCCCCACAAGCGCCTGACCTTCCGCATCCTGCTGATGACCCTGGTAGGACTAGGCCTGACGATGACGGCCATCGGCTATACCCTGCTGCTGTCCTGGCAACTGGAGGGCGGCGGCACCGTCATCAACGAGGCCGGCAGCCTGCGCATGCGCTCCTACGAACTGGGCCTGGCGATGGAAACCGGCCACGAGCGTTCCGACATCCAGCACCACATCGAACGCTTCAGCCAGATCCTGGCGCTGGTGCAGACCGGGCAGGCGGGTGAACCCAGCTTCGTGCCGGCCACCGGTCCCATTCACGAACAGCTGCTGCACGTGCAAGATCAATGGCAGCAGCGCATGCAGGTCCATGCCCGCACCGTGCTGGAGGCGGACGACCCGGTACTGCGCCAGCAGGCGCTGGATCGCTACCTGCAGGAGCTGCCCGACTTCGTGGGTGACATCAACCTGCTGGTGGCCTATGTGGAAGCAGACCTCACCGGCAAGACCACCTGGCTGCGGCTGTGCCAGACGGCGCTGATCTTCCTGGCGCTGGCGGCGAGTATCGCGGTGCTGTATCTGCTCTACCTGTGGATCGTCGGCCCGGTGCGGCGCATGCAGGCAGGCATTGCGCGCATGTCGCAAAACGACCTGGATGTGCGACTGGCGGTGGAGAGTGAAGACGAGTTCGGCCAGCTGGCCCAGGCCTTCAACCAGATGGCCGACCATGTGCAAGGCGTACACCGCACGCTGGCAGAGCGCGTGGCCGAAAAGACCGCCCGCCTGCGCGAGCAGAACGAAGAAGTCGGCACGCTCTACGAGATCACCGACTTCCTCTCGGGCGCGCATACCATCGAAGCCCTGTGCGATGGCTTCCTCAAACGCATCATGCAGCGCATGCAGGCCGATGGCGGCACGGTGCGCATCCTCGACGAGCGCGGCAATCTCTATCTCACGGTGCAGGACGGCATCTCGGACAAGATCATCGATGAAGAACGTTGCATCAAGGTCGATGACTGCCTGTGCGGCGCAGCTACCCGGCAGGGGGTGATCCTGGTACGCGATTTCCGCGAACTCGATGCACAGCGGCGCTACCGCTGCCAGGAAGAAGGCGCGCTGTCGCTGGGCATCTTCCAGATCCTGGTGCGGGAACAGGCCATCGGCAGTTTCTCCCTGCATTTCCTGCAGGAGCGCAGCATCGACGGCGACGAGCGCCGCCTCCTGGAAACCCTGGGCCGCCACCTCGGCGCGGCCATCGAGAACCAGCGCCTGATCGCCCGCGAAAAGGAATTCGCCATCGCCCACGAACGCAACCTGATGGCCCAGGGCCTGCATGACAGCATTGCCCAGGGACTGAACTTCCTCAACCTGCAGGTGCAGATGCTGGAGGATTCGCTGGCGCGCGAGAACCTGGCCGAAATCCGCGAGATCGCGCCCATGCTGCGCACCGGCGTGCAGGAAAACTATGAAGACGTGCGCGAACTGCTGCTCAACTTCCGCAGCCGCCTGCAAGACAGCAGCCTCGACTCCGAAATGCGCAAGTCGCTCGACAAGCTGCAGCGCCAGACCGGCCTGCAAGGCGCCATCACCATCAGCGGCGACGGTCCGCCGCTGGCGCCGGAACAGCAGTTGCAGGTGCTGTTCATCCTGCAGGAGGCGCTGTCCAATATCCGCAAGCATGCCCACGCCAGCCGGGTAGACATCGCCGTCACCAACGGCCGCGACTTCTGCCTGACGGTGCGCGACGACGGTCACGGCTTCCAGCTCGACAAGGCCAGCGCCAAGGGCGCCGACCATGTGGGTCTGCGCATCATGCAGGAACGCGCCGACCGCCTGGGCGCGCAACTGCAGATCGACAGCCGGCCCGATGAAGGTACCTGCGTCACCATCCGCCTGATGCGCCAGGAACGCCTCGTGGCCTGAAGCCATCCCGGAATCTTTGCAAGGAACCGCCCCACCATGCCCGCGCCCATCCGCATCCTGCTCGTCGATGATCACACCCTGTTTCGCAGCGGCGTACGCCTGCTGCTGCAACGCCATCCCGAATTCGAGGTCGTCGGCGAGGCCGTCGATGGTCTGGACGGCGTCAAGCGGGCCCGCCAGCTGCAGCCCGATGTGGTGCTGATGGACCTGAACATGCCCGGCCTGTCGGGTCTGGAAGCGATGCAGCTGATCGTGGAAGACCTGCCCGACACGGCTGTGCTGATGCTCTCCGTCTCGGAAGAAGCCGACGATCTCAGCACCGCCCTGCACAATGGCGCCGCCGGCTATCTGCTCAAGAACATCGAGGCCGAGTATCTGGTGCAGGCCATCAAGCGCGCCGCAGCCGGCGAACCGGTGATTTCGGAGGCGATGACGGCCAAGCTGGTGATGCAGTTCCGCGCCGCCCACCAGACACCGGCCCCGGTGGCGGCCGCCCGCGACAGGCTGACCGCCCGCGAACGCGAGACCATGGCCTGCGTGGCCCGTGGCGAGAGCAACAAGGAAATCGCCCGCACCCTGGACGTGGCCGAGAGCACGGTGAAGATCCATGTCCAGAACATCCTCAAGAAACTGAAGCTTTCCAGCCGGGTACAGATTGCGGTGTATGCTGTGGAACACGGTCTGGACAAAACGCCCTGAGCGGCGTACCTTACCGCTCCCTGTTTCATGCCCCTGGCCGCACGTCCGCTCCGCCCGGGGCTGCGCTCCCGAAAGAAAGCATATGCAAAAGATCACCTTCCCGCTGCAGGGCCATCCCCATGTCGAACTGAACCAGCTGCTCAAGCTCTGCGGCCTGTGCGACAGCGGCGGCGCCGGCAAGCAACTGGTCGCCGAAGGCCACGTGCGGGTCGATGGCAAGCCCGAAAGCCGCAAGACCTGCAAGATCACGGTCGGCCAGAAAGTCAGCCTGGGCGATGTGCAGATCACCGTGATCGCCGAATGAAGAGCGCCACGCAGGTCGGGGAAGTGCTGGACTTCTGGTTCGGCGAAGGCTGGGAGGCCATGCCGGCACATCAGGTGGCCGAGCGCCAGAAGAAACTCTGGTGGAGCAAGAACCCGGACATCGACGCCCAGTGCCGCAGCCGCTTCGAAGCGCTGGTGCAGCAGGCTGCAGCCAATGCGCTGGATGACTGGACCGAGGATGCGCATTCCATGCTGGCGCTGATCCTGCTGCTGGACCAGATGCCGCGCAATATCTACCGCGACACCCCACAGGCCTTCGCCTTCGATGAACTGGCACGCCAGTGTACGCATCTGGCGCTGGCCATGGGGCTGGACCAGGAACTGCCCCCGCTGGCACGGGTATTTCTCTACCTGCCGCTGGAACATGCGGAAGACCTGGATGACCAGCAATACGTGGTGCAACTGATGACGGCCCTGGCCAAATCCGCCAGCGGCGAGGACAAGGCGGCCTTCGACGGCTATGCCGACTATGCGCGACGCCACCTTGCGGTGATCGAGCGCTTCGGCCGCTTCCCCCATCGCAACCGCATCCTCGGGCGGGATTCCACCGCCGAGGAAGCGCAATTCCTGACGCAACCCGGCTCATCCTTCTGAAGTTTTCGATAGCGGGCCACTGAAAACGCTTCCCGGTGGAAGCACCCAGGCGTTTTCCCTACACTCGCGGCTTTCTTTTCGGATGGCCGCATGCAAACCCGTTGCGCAGGTTTCTCGATGATGGAAGTGCTGGTGGCCATGCTGGTCATCGGCACCGGCGCGCTGGCCCTGGTGATGCTGCAAATGCATGCCCTGCGCAGCAGCGCCGAGAGCGCCCAGCACGCCAGCGCCACGCTGCTGGCGCAGGAGTTGGCCGAACTGCGGGCGGCCACCCTGCCTACTTCCTTCACATCGTCCACCCCGGGCGCGACCGATCCCTACCTGTTTTCCATCCCCGCCGGCCGGGCCCCGCCAGCCCGCGCTGATTGCGACCTGGCCGCCTGTTCCCCTGCCGCCTTCGCCAACGCCGCCATCGCCGACTGGGCCGCGCGGCTGACGCGCGAACTCCCGGAAGCCCGGGCCACGGTCTGCCGCGATGCCCACCCGACGCCGCAGGACCAATGGTCCTGTGAAGAGGCCGCCACAGCGCCCGTGGTACTCAAGCTGGGCTGGCGCCGCAGCGCGGTGGCGGCCACTGCCACAGCGGCACGCGCCCCCTTGCTGACGCTGGTGCTGGGGCGCTGACCATGATGACCAGGCAAGTTCGCCGGCAGCGTCATCGGCAAGACGGCCTGACCCTGATCGAACTGATGATCTCCCTGGCCGTGGGCCTGCTGGTGGTGCTGGCAGCCGGTGTGATGTTGCAGCAGGCACGCAGCGTCTACCAGGACATCGACGACCACGGACGCGTACAGGAAACCGGCCGGCTGGCGCTGGAACACCTGCAGCAGGCCCTGCAACAGGCCGGCCACCTGCCCTGGGAAAACCTCGCCGACCACGCCATGCCCACCCGCCAAGGACTGCGCGGACTGGACGACAGCCGCCAGGCCGAGCTGCTGGACCCGGCCACCGGCAGGTTCGGCAGCAGCAGCGGTGATGGCGTCAACCACAGCGACCTGCTGATGCTGGGCTTCTTCGGCGCGCCGCGTGGCAGCCGCAGCGAGGTGGTCAACTGCAGTGGCGCCGAGGCCCCGGTCGGACCGCTGCAGGAAGCGGCCCGCAGTTGGGTCATCTACTACATCGCGCCCGGCACCGGTGGTGAGGCGGAATTGCGCTGTCGCTACCAGGGCAAGAACGGCAACTGGACCTCCGACGCCATCGCTCGCGGCGTGGAGGCCATGCAACTGCGCTACGCCATCGACAGCGATGACGACGGCGCACCGGACCGCTGGCTGGATGCCTCGGCCATGCCCGCCGATGGCTGGCAACGGGTCATGCTGGTCCGCATCGCCCTGCTGGTGCGTGGCACCCAGCTTCGACCGGCGGCGGATGATGCGCCGGCGCGCAGCTTCGACCTGTTCCCGCCCGGTCGCCATGCCGACCCGGGCTGGCGCGTCACCGAAGAGGACGGCGAGCAGCGACGGCGAGCCGTCTTCCGCACCACCGTGATGCTGCGCAACCTGAGCACCGGAGCAATGCGATGAATATCCACTGGCCCCTGATGCGCCTGCAGACCCGGCATCCATACCGCCACCAGCGCGGCGCCACGCTGATGATCGCGCTCATGCTGCTGAGCCTGCTCCTGCTGCTGGGTGCGGCCACCACCTCGCTGCTGCTGCTGGACGAACGCGCCGCCCGCAATCACCGCGATCACGCCCAGGCGCGGCTGGCGGCAGAGGCCACGCTGGAAGACGCCTGCGACGACATCGCCCGGGTCCGGCGCATCGATCCCGCGACGTTCGCATCCCCGCTGGAGTGCCGCACCGATGCAGACGGGCTGGGGCTGTGCCTGGGCCGCCCCGAACGCAGTGGCTGGCTGCCGGCACAACTGGTGGGCGCCCGTGCCACGGCGGCGGCCTATGGCCAGTTCACCGGACGCCGCTTGCCCAACAGCCAGGGCAGCACCTCCCCTCGCTATCTGATCGAACGCCTGCCCGGGACCGCCGGCAGCCCTGCCCCGGGGATGCCGACACAGGCACCGGCGCCGGTCTATCGCCTCAGCGCCGCGGGTTACGGCCGCAACGGTGCCATGGTCGCGCTGCAGGCCGTGGTGCGCCTGTCGGATGGCGAGGCATCTGCAGCATCCGCAGCCTCGGGCTGCCGCTGGCTGGCCTGGCGCACCCTTTATCTACCTTCACATGAATGACATGAAACTTCGGACTCGCCACCTCAAAACGCCGTCGTACGGCTTCACCCTGCTGGAAATCATGATCGTGCTCGCCATCGTGGTAATACTGGGTGGCATGGGCTGGAACGGCTATCGCCACATCATCCAGAAGGCAGGCCGCTCCGAAGGCCGTGCCGCCCTGCTGCAGTTGCTGCTGCAAGAGGAGCGCCACTTTTCCCACCAGCACCGTTACCAGGGCTTCACGGCGGGTAGTGGCACGGGCGGTTTCAAGTGGTATTCCGGCGCCACGCCCGAGACCAGCGCCTATGCCCTGTCGGCCCGTGCCTGCGACGGCGAAACGCTGTCCACCTGCGTGCTGCTCAAGGCCAACCCGGGCGCGGAAGGCGTCAATCGCAACTATGGCGACACCGAGTGCGGTGCCCTCTATCTGGACAGCCGGGGTGGTCGTCGCGCCGATGGCAAGGATTGCTGGTGAGACCCGCGCATCCACACGGGCGTCACCGAGGGTTCACGCTCATCGAGCTGATGGTGGTCCTGCTGATCGCCGGGCTTGTGTTGGCAGCCGGCGTACCGGCGTTACAGAACCTGTCCAATGAACAGCAACTGGTGACGGCCGCCAACGAGTTCTTCCACAGCGTCCAGCTGACCCGCTCCGAAGCCCTGCGCCATGGTCGCCGCGCCGAGATGCGGCCGGTCGCCGGCGACGACTGGCACAGCGGCTGGGAAATCATGGTCGGCGAGCACGTCGTCTCGCGCCGGCAGGCCCTGGCCAGCACCATCTCGGTGGCCTACACCACGGGCGGCGAACTGGTGGCCTACCAACCTGGCGGCCAGCCAGTGACGCGGGGCAGCTGGTATTTCAGCCATGACGGGCAGGAGCGGGTGGTGGTGATCAATTTCCTGGGAAGAGTACGCGTCTGCTCCCCCGGGCGGGATGCCCAATGCAGCAGGGCCGGCAATGAGTGAGGCCTGCGCCGGCGCAAGGACGGCTGCACAAAGCCGTGTATATTGACGGGCATCCGGCCCGCCGCACGGCGGCCTCCTCCGTTTGCCCAAGCCATGACTCCTACAGAAGACCCGCTCTACCAGTTCGACATCGAGAATGACCAGCAAGCCATGGCCCTGGCCCTGATCCAGGCCGGCTTCGGCATGCTCGACACCACCCCCAACCCCCGTGTGGGTTGCGTCATCGTCAAGGACCGCCGCGTCATCGGCGCCGGCTTCACCCAGCCGCCTGGCGGCAATCACGCCGAAATCCAGGCCATGGCCGATGCCGCCACACGCGGGGCCGATATACGCGGTGCGACCGTCTACGTCACCCTGGAACCCTGCAGCCACTTCGGCCGCACCCCACCCTGCGCCGACGCCCTGATCCGTGCCGGCGTGGGCCGCGTGGTGGCCGCCATCGCCGACCCCAACCCGCTGGTGGCCGGGCAGGGCCTGGCACGCCTGCAGGCGGCCGGCATCGAGGTGGCCTGCGGCATGCTGGAAGAGGATGCCCGCGACATCAACATCGGTTTCCTGCACCGCATGCGCACCGGCCGCCCCTGGGTCCGCATGAAGAGCGCTGCCAGCCTGGACGGCAAGACCGCCCTGCACAATGGCGTGAGCCAGTGGATCACAAGCCAGGCCGCGCGCGACGACGGCCACATCTGGCGCGCCCGCGCCTGCGCCATCATGGCCGGCATCGGCACCATCCAGAAGGACGATGCGCAACTGAACGTGCGTGCCATCGACACCCCGCGCCAGCCGCGTCGCATCGTGGTGGACAGCAAGCTGATCGTCTCGCCCGAGGCACGCGTGATCCAGGGCGGCAACACCTGGGTCTTCACCGCCACCGACGACCGCGAAAAGCGCGCCGCGCTGGAAGCCGAAGGCGCCGAAGTGATCCTGCTGGCCAATGCCGAAGGCAAGGTCGACCTCGACGGCCTGCTGCGCGAACTGGGCCAGCGCCAGATCAACGAACTGCACGTGGAAGCCGGCGCCAAGCTCAACGGCGCCCTGATCCGCGCAGGCTGCGTGGATGAATTGCTGGTCTACCTGGCCCCCGCGCTGATCGGCGAAGGCCGCAACATGTTCGAGCTGCCACCGCTGGAAGACCTGTCGGGCAAGATCGGCATCCGCTTCCATGAGGTCAAGCAGGTCGGGCCGGATTTGCGTATCCTTGCACGTTTCGAATAATCGACTCCCCACTTTTTCTGCATCAGGACCGCACCATGTTCACAGGTATCGTCGCCGCCGTCGGCACCATCACTTCCGTCACCCCCCTGGCCGCCGGCCCCGATGCCGGTGTACGCCTCACCATCGATGCTGGCGCGCTGCCCATGGGCGACGTCGGCCTGGGCGATTCCATCGCCCTCAATGGCGCCTGCATGACCGTGGTCGAAAAGACCGCCACCGGCTTCACCGTCGATGTCTCCCGCGAAAGCCTGCGCCTGACCGCCGGCCTGGACGCCCCCGGCGAAGTCAACCTGGAAAAGGCCCTGACCCTGGCCGAGCGCCTGGGCGGCCACCTGGTTTCCGGCCATGTCGACGGCCTGGGCCAGGTGCACTCCTTCGAACCGGTGGGCGAATCCCGCGAACTGATCGTCGATGCCCCCAAGGCGCTGGGCAAGTACCTGGCCTACAAGGGATCGATCGTGGTCAACGGCGTGTCGCTGACGGTGAACCGGGTCGAGGACCTGGCCGATGCCTGCCGTTTCTCGATCAACCTCATCCCGCACACGGTGGAAGTGACCACCCTCAAGCACCTGAAGGCGGGGAGCAAGGTCAATCTGGAGATTGACCTGATTGCGCGGTATGTGGAGCGCATGCTCTCCAGCGGCAAGGCCTGAGTTTCCGGCTTCTGTCCGAAGCCTTTATTTCCTGCTGCCCTCCCCGGGCAGCAGCGTCCCAATCAATATCTCCGCCATTTCCTTGAGCCGTTTCTCGTCCTGATAGACGCGCTCCAGCACCACCAGTCCCCGTGTCATGCAGACCACCATGCGGGCCGCTTCGCGCGGGGTCATGCTCAACTGGCTGCGGGTGTCCGGCCGGTCGAAGCGCTCCAGCAGGACCGCTTCCATGTCATCCAGCAAACCCCGGATCACGGCGCGGATCTGTTCTTCCTTGCCTTCCTCGCTCAGGGCCGTCTTGGTGCTCAGGCAGCCCCGCGAGGGCTTGCCGGTGCGCATCGAGCGGAAGATGTAATGCAGGAACTGGCGCAGGGCCAGGCGCGGGTCTTCCTGCGCCAGCGCCTGGCGCAACTGCGCCAGGTAACTGTCGCGGTAACGTCCGAAGACGTGCAGGAACAAGGTTTCCTTGTCGCCATAGGCGTTGTATAGGGAACCGCGCTGCACGCCGGTGGCCGCCGCCAGGTCCTGCATGGTGGTGGCGGCATAGCCCTTCTGCCAGAACACGGCCAGCGCTTCCTCGAATACCTCGTCCTCGTCGAATTGTCTTACGCCGGCCATCCCGGTCTCCTGTTGTTGTCGATACGATGCACACATTAAACCCATTCTTGACGCTCATGTCAATTTTGACTAGAGTGTCAATATTGACGTTAATGTCAAACATCGCACCCGACTACGGTGCCCATCGGTCAACTTGCAATCCACGTTGAATCTACTTGAACAGGCAGGCCATCATGCATTCACAAAACCCTGTGGGTGACCCCTCCCACGCCACCCACGCCACACATGCCACCCACGCGCCCTCCGCTACCCGCGCCGAGGTCTGGCGCTATATCTTCGCCGGGCTGTCCGCCAGCCTGGTCAGCATCGGGCTGGCCAGGTTCGGCTTTACGCCGCTCATTCCCGAGCTGATCCATCAGCACTGGTTTTCCACCTCCAGCGTGATCTACCTGGGTGCCGCCAATCTGGCCGGCTATCTGATCGGCGCGCTCATCGCCCGTCCCATCGGCGGGCGGATCGGCAACCAACGCGCGCTGCGGCTGATGATGCTGCTCATCACGCTGACCTTCCTGGCCTGTGCCTTCCCCTTGTCGCTGGCCTGGTACTTTGTCTGGCGCCTGCTCTCGGGTGTGGCCGGCGGGGTGGTGATGGTGCTGGTGGCCGGGACCATCCTGCCGCACGTACCGCCGGCCAGCCGGGGTCGCGCCAGTGGTGCGATCTTCCTCGGGCTGGGGCTGGGCATCGCTGCGACCGGTACGCTCATTCCGCTGCTGCTGGGCATGGGGCTGCGTGTCACCTGGATCGGGCTGGCAGTGCTGTCGGCCGTGCTGAGCGCGGCGAGCTGGTTTGCCTGGCCGCCGGTACAGGGCCACAAGAGTGCAGCTGCTACAGCGCACCCGGCGCCACGACACGTGACCACGGCCAACTGGCGCATCAAGCTGCTGTTTGGGCAATACGCGCTGATGGCGGCTTCGGCGGTGGCACCGATGGTGTTCCTGGTGGATTACATCTCACGCGGGCTGGGCATGGGGACCGAATATGGCGCGCTGTTCTGGGTGCTGTACGGTGTCGGCGCTATCGTCGGTCCGCCGCTGTATGGCTGGGTGGCGGACAAGGCTGGTGCGCAGAATGGCATGGCGCTGTTCAGCGTGGTGCAGGTGGCGATGCTGGTGGGTGTGTACCAGAGCGACAATCATCTGCTGCTGGGCCTGTACACGCTGGTGATCGGGATGTTTGCGCCGGGCATGGTGCCGTTGGCAGTGGCCCGGGTGCATGAGCTGTTGCCGCACCATCCGGTGCAGCAGAATCTGGTGTGGAGCCGCGCCACGGTGTTTTCGGCGGCCCTGATGGCGCTGGCGGCCTATGGTTTCTCGGCGCTCTTCAACCTGGTGCATGGCCAGCATCGCCTGATGTTCCTGGGCGCGGCGGTCATGGTGCTCATCGCGCTGTTGGCCGAGTTCGCCCGGCTGGCCGATCCTGCCGGCACCTGCCAGGCGGCCTAGCCGCCCCCCCCACGATGCGCCGCTCAGGAAGCAGCGGCGGCGCGTCGTTCCAGCAGCTCGGCAATACTGCGCTTGACCTTGTCGCTGGCCGCCGGGCCTTCGGCGATGATGTGGGTCTTGGGGGTGATGGGCTTGCCGGTGTTGGCATCCACCATCATGGGGATGGCCTGTTTGCCGGTCTCGATGTCGGTCAGGATTACGGCCGCACCTTCCGGGGCGAAATGGGTATTGCCCCATTGCAGCAGGGCCAGCAGCACCGGGCGGAAATCGCGTCCACGCGGGGTCAGGTGATATTCGTAGCGCGGCGGGCGTTCGGAATACTGCACCTTCTCCAGCAAGCCCTGCTCCACCAGCCCGGCCAGGCGGCGGGTCAGGATGTTGGGGGCGATCTCCAGGTGCTTCTGGAATTCATCGAAGCGCGACAGACCATAGAAGGCATCGCGCAGGATCAGGATGCTCCACCACTCACCCACGCGGTCCAGCGAACGGGCGATCGGGCATTGCATGTCATCAAAGCGCTTGCGCTGCATGTGGGGTTCTCCAGCTTTACTCAGGTTCTCAAGTTCTCAGGGTGGCCGCAGCAGGGCATTCCTGCGTGCGACCCGCATTGTGCCGCATTGTGACACGCCGGGCCGCCCTGCCCTCAATGCGCATCTGCCGAGGGCGCCTTGGGCGGTACCACCTTGCGCATCAGCGGCACCATCAGGGTGGCGATGATGAAGCACACCATCACGGCCAGGAAGGCGTCCGAGAAGGTCATGGTCTGCGCCTCGCGATAGGTCAGTTGCCACAGCTGGCGCAAGGCGGCGGCCTGCCCTGCCAGCGCGTCACCCAGTTGCGTGCTCAGGGCATCGCCCACTGCCCCCTGCCACTGCAGCATGGATTCGCTGGCGCCGTTGAGATGCTCGGCCAGGCGCATGAAGTGCAGGTTGGTACGGTCGTTGAGGATGGTGGCGCATAGCGCAATGCCAATAGCGCCGCCCAGGTTGCGCATCAGGTTGAACAAGCCCGAGGCGAACTTCAGCCGTGCCGGCGCCAGGCCGCCCAGAGTCAGCGTCACCGTCGGCGGCACCGCCAATTGCTGGGCCACGCCGCGCAGTGCCTGCGGCAGCAGCAGTTGCGCCCAGCCCCAGTCATGCGTGATCGGCACGAACTGCCACATCGACAGCGCAAACAGACCCAGCCCGAGCATCATGATCCAGCGCAGGTCCATGCGTTTGGTCAGCCAGGCATACAGCGGGATGGACATGATCTGGAACACGCCGGTGGAAAACACCGCCAGCCCGATCTGCAAGGCGCTGAAACCGCGCACCCGGCCCAGGAACAGCGGGGTCAGGTAGATCGTGGCGAAGATGCCGATGCCGGTGACAAAGGAAAAGAAACAGCCCAGCGCGAAATTGCGGTCCTTCAGTGCCCGCAGGTCCACCACCGGTTCGGCGGCCGTCAGGCTGCGCCAGACGAAGAGCACGCCGGCAATGCCCGCCACCCAGGCGGTGGTGGCGATGACCGGGTCGCCCATCCAGTCCCAGCGCGGCCCTTCTTCCAGGGTGTATTCGAGACAGCCGAGGAATAGCGACATCAGGATGATCCCCGGATAGTCGGCCCGCCGCAGCAGCGACCAGTCCGGCAGGTCGATGCGCACCAGGCGCGGCACGGTCAGGGTGATGAAGATGCCCGGCAGCAGGTTGATGAAGAACAGCCAGTGCCAGCTGTAGTGATCGGTGATCCAGCCGCCCACGGTGGGGCCCAGCGTAGGCGCCAGCGAGGCGATGGCACCGATGGTGGAGGCGGCGATGACGCGCTGCTTGTTGTCGAAGAAGGCGAAGGCGGTGGTGAAGACGGTGGGGATCATCGACCCACCCAGGAAACCCTGCATGGCGCGGAACACGATCATGCTCTGGATGTTCCAGGCCAGCCCGCACAGCAGACTGGTCAGGGTGAAGCCGGCGGCCGAGAAGGCGAACAGCCAGCGCGTGGACATGGTGCGCGTGAGCCAGCCCGAGAGCGGGATGACGATGATCTCGGCGATCAGGTAGCTGGTCTGTTCCCAGGTGGTTTCATCATTGCCGGCCGACAGGCCGCCGCCGATGTCGCGCAGCGAGGCTGAGACGATCTGGATATCCAGCAGTGCCACAAACATGCCGATGCACATCACGCCAAAGGCGAAGACCTTGGCGGAAGTCGTCATCTGCGACGGCTGGATCAGTTGCCCCGCCGCTGCCGCGCTGGCGCTCATGATCCCTGGCTCCGGTGGTCGACCCGCGCCACCACCGACAGGCCGGGGCGCAGCGCATCCAGCGCCGCATCGGCCTGGTCGAGGACGATGCGCACCGGTACCCGCTGCACGATCTTGGTGAAGTTGCCGGTGGCGTTTTCCGGCGGCAGCACGCTGAACTGGGCGCCGGTGGCCGGCGCCACGCTGGCCACCCGACCATGGAAGACCCGGCCCGGCACGGCATCGGCCTCAATGGTCGCGGGGTCACCGGGCTGGATGCCGGCCAGTTGGCTTTCCTTGAAATTGGCGTCGACCCACAGGCCGTGGGCCGGCACGATCACCATCAGCTGGCTGGCCGTGGCCGCATAGGCGCCGGCACGGGCGCGGCGGTTGCCGACCACGCCGTCGATGGGCGCACGCAATTCGGTATAGCCCAGGTTGAGGCTGGCTGCTTCGCGCTCGGCCATGGCCTGGGCCAGGCCGGCTGCCGCCTGCTGCTGCTGGGTATCGATCACGGCCAGTTGGCGCGTGACCACGGCCAGCCCGGCCAGGGCCTTCTGACCATTGGCAGCGGCCTGGCGGTAATCGGCCGCGGCCTTCTGGGCCGCCTGCACCGACACCGCCGCCTTGTCCACCAGCCGCTCGAAGCGGCGATCATCGTCCTGGCTGCGCACGATCTCGGCCTGGCTGGCGTCCACCGTGGCCTTGGCCTGCGCGATCAGCGCCGCCTGCACGGCACGGGTGGCCTCCAGGTTGGCGAGTTCGGCCTTGCGGGCGGCCACGGCGCCATCGGCGCGGGCCAGCGCGGCGCGGTAGTCGCGGTCATCCAGCCTGGCCAGCAGGTCGCCGGCATGCACCACCTGGTTGTCGCTCACCGCCACGGTAGCGATGTAGCCCGGCACCTTGGCACTGATGACGGTGATGTCACCGCCAACATAGGCATCGTCCGTGTCTTGCTGGTAACGCCCATGCTGCCACCAGTGCCAGCCATAGAAGGCCAGCGCCAACGCGGCCACGCCGGCCACCGCCAGCCCCAGGTGGGCCTTGCCCGTCATCCGTTTGCGCACAGCCGGTGGATTGCCGTCGGGTGAGAGGGGATGGGCCATGGAACAACTCCTTGCAAGGATCGGTGGATGGAGAAAGAAAATGGGGAGTGACACATCAGCAACAGGCGAAAGACGGGAGCGGGATCACCACATCGGGAACAAACCAGTTGCTTTCACAATGAAAGTGACTTTACACTAGCAACTATCAATTTGCAAGTAACTCATCGAACCCCACGAAAGGCCAGCGCATGCAATCCCGCCCCCGCCCCCGCTCCCTGAGCCTGCTCGCTCTCCTGGTCGCCACCACGCTGAGCGCCTGCGCCGTCGGCCCCGATTACGCCAGCGGCGATACCCCGGGCGCGGTGCTGCCGGCCCGCTATGCCCATGCCGGTGCGGCGGCGCAGGCCGATCCACAGGCCTCCATCAATCAGCAGGCCTCCAGCGAGGCGCTGCGCCAGTGGTGGTCCGGTTTCCACGACCCGGTGCTGGATCGCATCATCGATCGCGTGCTGGCCCAGAACCTGGATCTGCAGGCCGCCCTGTCCCGCGTCGAGCAGGCCCGTGCGGTGGCACAACTGGCCGATGCCGCCCTGCTGCCCAGCGCTGACGCCAACCTGCAGGTGCAGCAGCAGCGGCAGTCGCTGCGCAGTCCACTGGGCCAGATCGCCAGCAACTTCCCGGGTTACGAGCGCAACCACACGCAATACGACCTGGGCGTCGGCGCCAGTTGGGAAATCGATCTCTTCGGTGGCTTGCATCGCCAGCGCGAAGCCGATCTCGCCAGCGCCGAGGCCGCCGCGGCCGATGGCCTGGGCGTGCGGATATCGCTGGCCGCCGAAGCGGCCGATGCCTATTTCCGGCTGCGTGGGGCGCAAGCGCGGCTCCAGGTGCTGGAACAGCAGATCGCCGCCGAGCGCCAGTTGAGTGAACTGGTGGCGCTGCGGCTGCAGGATGGGTTTTCCAATCGTCGAGAACTGGCCCAGGCGCAGGCCCGGCTGGCCGGCGCGCGCGCCGCGGTCACACCGGTACGCGCCGAGATCGAGGTCCAGCGCAATCGGCTCGATGTCCTGATGGGAGCGGCGCCCGGCAGCCTGGCGACCCAGTGGACCAGCGATGCGCCGACCATGGCCGCCGCCCCCTCCCTGGAGGCCCTGCCGGCACCGGCCCAACTGCTGCGCCGCCGTCCCGATGTGATGGCGGCCGAGCGCCGGCTGGCGGCATCGAACGCCCGTATCGGCGTGGCCATGTCGGAGTACTACCCCAAGCTGTCCTTATCGGGCTTGCTGGGTTTCGAGAGCCTGTCGCGCTTCGAACTCTCCGAGCGCACCCTGCAGCCCACGGCGGTAGCGGGCCTGCGCTGGCGCCTGTTCGATTTCGGTCGGGTGGATGCGGAAGTGGCGGCGGCCAAAGGCGCCCATGCGGAAGACCTGTCGCGCTTCCGCCAGGCCATGCTGAAAGCCACCGAGGATGTGGAAAACGCGCTGGTCAACGAGAGCGAAGTCGACCAGCGGCGCCTGGCCCTGCAACAGCAGAAGGCGGCCAGCGAGGAAGCCTTGAGAGCGGTCACCGAGGCCTTCGACCATGGTGCCGAGAGTCGCGTGGAAGTGCTGGAACAGACGCGCCAGTTGCTGGCCGCGCAGGACCAGCTGATCGTGGCCGAGGCAGACTCGGCACGCGCCAGCGTGGGCCTGTATCGGGCCCTGGGCGGTGGTTGGTAGCGTGACGAGCGGTGGGTCGCAGTCAGTGACGGGGAGCCGTCGGCCTCAGCCGAGCATTTCCCTGATCACCGCCTGGCACACCGGACTGGCCGCATCGGCCAGCGGGAACAGCACCGTGTAGTGATGGGTCTGCGGTACCACGTGATGGGCCACCACCTGCGACCAGCAGTTGGCCATCACCGCGGCCTGCAGATGGAATTGCACCGTCTCCTGCTCACCGATGATGGTGTGTACGCGGGTACTGGCCGGGCCAGCCTGCAGCACCGGGCTCAGTGCGTCGGCACGGGCGACATCCAGCGTCAGGGCGCGGTTCAGCGAAGTGAGAATCAACGGCACCAGATCGAACACGCCACTGATTGCAAACACTGCCTGCACCGCTTGTGCGCCAGGCTGTGCCACCAGTTGTGCCGCCACGAAGGCCGCCAGATGCCCGCCAGCCGAATGACCCATCAGCGAGATGCGCGCCGGATCGATCTGCAGCTTGTGCGCCATGCCCCTGATCGATGCCAGGCAGGCATGCACCTCATCCACCATGTCCTCGATACGCGCCTGCGGGGCCAGCGAATAGTTGATCACCGCCACGCTGATGCCGGCCTGCACATAGGGCGCAGCGATGAAGCCGATGTCCTGCTTGTCGCCACCCTGCCAGTAGCCACCGTGGATGAACACCAGCAAGGGACGCTCGCCACCATCGGCGCGGTAGAAATCGAAACGCTGCAGCGGCCCGCTGCCATAGGCGATATCGGCCTCGGTCAGCAACGTGCCGGCAATGGCGGCGGTGGCCTGCTGCCATTGCTGCAGGACCTGCGGAAAGTCCGGGAAGGCCGCCTTGAGGTTGTAACCTGCTTCGCAGTCGGCTTCAGGGCAGAGGACGCGGCGGGTGGTAGTCAACGATTGGGGCGCGGGCATTATCTTTTCCTTAAGGCAGTTCGCAAGACCATTCAAAGCGCTTAAACGCTCAGATACTGGTCCCACAGTTCGGTCTGCACCGACAGTTGCGCAGAATCGCCCTGCCAGACCACCTTGCCCTTTTCCAGGATGGTGTGCTGGTCGGCAAAGCCGATCAGGCGCTTGATGTACTTGTCGATGACGATGATGGTCAGGCCGTATTCGCGCAGGGCTTTCAGGCAGGACCAGATTTCCTCGCGCACCAGCGGCGCCAGGCCTTCGGTGGCTTCATCCAGGATCAGCAGATGCGGGTTGGTCATCAGCGCGCGACCGATGGCCAGCATCTGCTGTTCGCCGCCCGAGAGCTGGCCACCACCGTTGCCGCGACGCTCCTTCAGGCGCGGGAACTGCTGATAGATCTTCTCCAGCGTCCACGGATTGTCGCGTCCGTTGCGACGGGCGGCGAAGGCGGACAGGTTTTCTTCCACGCTCAGGTTCTTGAAGATCTGCCGGCCCTCGGGAACGATGGCGATCCCGCGTCGCGCAATGGCGTCGGCGCTGGCGGCATGGATGGCTTCGCCACGGAAACGCACCTGGCCGCCGGTAGGCCGGTTCAGGCCCAGGATGGTGCGCAGCGTGGTGGTCTTGCCCATGCCATTGCGGCCCAGCAGGGTGACCACTTCGCCCTCGTTGACACGCAGGTCGATCCCGAACAGCACCTGGCTGGCCCCATAGCCGCCAGTGAGACCTTCCACCTCCAGCAATGCACTCATTGTGTTTCCTCCTCGCCCAGGTAAGCCAGCTTGACCTCGGCATTGGCGCGAATCTCGTCCACGCTGCCAGTGGCCAGCACCGCGCCCTGTACCAGCACGGTGATGCGGTCAGCCAGGGCGAAGACGGCGTCCATGTCATGCTCGACCAGCACCACGGTGAGTTCCTGCTTGAGCGACTGGATCAAAGCGATCATGTCGCCCGATTCCTCATGGCCCATGCCGGCCATGGGTTCATCCATCAACAGCACGCGCGGCCGGCTGGCAATGGCCAGGCCGACATCCAGGCGCCGTCGCGCCGCGTGCGACAACTGCGACGACAGCTGGTGCGCCACCTTCTCCAGCCCGACCCGGCGTGCCACCTCCAGCGCGGCTTCCCGCGCCAGGCGGTCGCTGGCGCTGGCGTGGAAGAAGCCATAGCTGCGATGCTGGCCGCGCTGTACGGCCACCTGCAGGTTTTCCAGCACGCTCAGTTCATCGAAGACGCTGGTGATCTGGAAGGAGCGCACCAGCCCGGCCGCCACCCTGGCTTGCTCGGCATGACCGTGCATGGCCTGGCCGAACAGGTAGATCTCGCCGGCATCCGCCGCCAGCGCGCCCGAGAGCAGCGACAGCAGCGTGGTCTTGCCGGCACCGTTGGGGCCGATGATGGCGTGCACCTGGCCGGCCGCGATCTCCAGATGGACATCGCGGGTGGCGGCCAGTCCGCCATAGTTCTTCTTCAGGCCCCGGACCGACAGCGCCTGCGCGCCCGATGCGGCGGCGTGCTCATGCGCCATGTTGCTCTCCCTGCTTCAAGGTCTTGCCGATGGTGGCCAGCGAACTCACGCCGCGCGGCGCCACCATCACCACCAGCAACAGGATCAGGCCGACATAGATCTGCCAGTATTCGAAATGGGTGGACAGCACTTCTTCCAGCAGCAGGAAGGCCGCCGCCCCCAGCAGGCCGCCGTAGAAATATCCCACCCCGCCCAGGGCCACCATCACCAGCAGGATGCCGGACTGCGACCAGTGCAAGAGCTTGGGGCTGGCGAACAGGTTGCTCATCCCGATCAGGCTGCCGGCGATGCCGGCGATGACGGCCGCAATCACGAAGGCGGCCAGCTTGTAGCGCATGGCCGGGTAGCCGATGGCCTGGGCGCGCCGCTCGTTCTGACGGATTGCATTGAGGGCCAGGCCGAAGCGCGAGGCCAGCAGGCGCCCCAGCAACAGGTAGGACAGCGCCAGCCAGGCCAGCACCACCCAGTAGAAACCATTGTCGCCACTGATATCCAGACCCAGGCCCAGCACCGGGCGGGCATTGACCTGCAGGCCGTCATCGCCGCCGTAGAAGCGCAGGCCGACGAAGAAGTAGTAGAACAGTTGCGCCAGCGCCATGGTGATCATGATGAAATAGACCGCCCGTGTACGCAGCGCGATGGCACCGATGCCCAGGCCGACCAGCGCCGTCACCAGCGCCGCCAGCAACCAGATCAGCCAGGCGCTGGTGACGCCATGGAAACTGGCGATGGCGGTCACGTAGGCACCCAGGCCGAAGAACACCGCATGGCCGAAGCTGACCATGCCGCCATAGCCGAGGATGAAGTTCAGGCTGGCCGCCACCATCGAAAAGATCAGGATGCGTGTGACCACGCCGATGTAGTACTCCATCCCGGTGGCCTGCGCCAGTATCGGCAGCAGCACTGCCAGAACCAGCAGCAGGGGAACGAACAGACGTTGCATGAGACTCCTCAGGTACGTGCCGGGAACAGACCGCTGGGGCGCCAGAACAGCACCGCGATCATCACCAGGTAGATCATCATCGAGCCCAGCGCCGGACCCACGGAAGCGGCGGCGTCGGCGCTCAGGAACAGCGCGAACAGGGACGGCAGCAGGCCGCGCCCCAGGGTATCGACCACGCCCACGATGAGCGCGCCGATGGCCGCGCCCGGCACCGAGCCGATGCCGCCGATGACCACCACCACGAAGGCCAGGATCAGCACATCGTCACCCATGCCGGCCTGCACCGCCACCAGCGGTCCCAGCATGATGCCGGCCAGTGCCGCCAGCAACAGGCCGAAGCTGAACACCAGCCGGAACAGCAGGCGGATGTTGATGCCCATGGCCGTGACCATCTCCAGGTTGTTGGCTCCGGCGCGCACCCACATGCCGATGCGGGTACGGTTGATCAGGAAGTACAGGCCGATGGCCACCGCCACACCCACCGCCATCACCAGCAGGCGATAGCTGGAGTAAGGCAGGCCCAGCAGATTGACCGGTCCGGCGAAGGCGGCCGGCATGTTCAGCGGCAGCGGTTGCGGCCCCCAGATCATGCGCACGCCATCGTTGAAGATCAGGATGAAGGCGAAGGTGGCCAGCACGTGCACCATGTGGTCCTTCTTGTAGAGCCGGCGAAACACCAGCCACTCCAGCAGGAAGCCCAGCGCAGCGGTGACCGGCAGGGCCACCAGCAGGCCCAGCCAGAACGATCCGCTGGCACCGGCCACCACCGCCGCCACATAGGCGCCGATCATGAAGAAGCTGCCGTGCGCCAGGTTCACGAAGTTCATCACACCGAAGATCAGCGTCAATCCTGATGCGATCAGGAACAGCATGACGCCGAACTGCAGGCTGTTGAGCACCTGCTCGAAGATCAGATTACCCAAGATGATCCGCCCTTATTGCATCTTGCATTCGCCGACGTAGGCGTCGACGTGGTCGGTCAACAGCGTCTGCGTCATGTTGTTGACGTACTTGCCGTCGGCGCCCTTGGTCACCACCCGCGCATACTGGTTCTGGATCGGGAAGTGGTTGGCCGCGAACTTGAAGCCACCGCGCACCGACTTGAAATTGGCAGCCTTCATGGCTGCGATCAGGGCCTCACGGTTGTCCACCTTGCCGCCGACGGCCTTGACGGCGCTGTCGATGAGCATGGCCGCGTCATAGGCCTGGGAGGCATACATCGAGGGCTGGCGACCGTATTCCTTGACGTAGGCGGCGACGAAGGCGCGGTTCTGCTCATTGGGCAGGTCGGCCGACCACTGGCCGGTGTTGGCCACGCCGGCGATCAGGTCGCCGTTGGACAGCATCTGCTGGTCGGCGTCATAGGCCGGCATCACGCGCACGATCTTGGGGTCCATGCCGGCAGCGGCATATTGCTTGACGAAGTTCACGCCCATGCCACCCGGCAGGAAGAAGTACACCGCGTCGATGTTGGCTGCGCGCAGTTGGGCGATCTCGGTGGCGAAATCAAGCTGGCCCAGCTTGGGGAACAGCTCCACCGCCGGTTCCTTCTTCAGGAAGCGCTTGAAGCCGGCCGAGGCATCCTTGCCCGCCGGATAGTTGGGGGCGATGATGGCCACGCGCTGATAACCCTTGTCGGCCATCAGCTTGCCGGCGGCTTCGTGGGTCGCATCGTTCTGGTAGCTGGCGCTGAAGAAATAGGGATTACAGCCGGCACCGGCCAGCTGGGCAGGTCCGGCATTGGCGCTGACCACCACGGTCTTGCTGGCAAAGGCAGCCGGCGCCACCGCCAGCAGGATGTTGGAATAGACGAAGCCGCTCAGGATGTCGACCTTCTCGCGCTTGATCAGGCGGTCCGCGCCCTGCTTGGCGGCATCCGGGCTGAACTGGTCATCCACCACGATGACTTCGGCGCGCACGCCGCCGAGCTTGTTGCCCAGGGTCTTCAGGGCCAGCATGAAGCCTTCGCGCTCGTCCACGCCGGGCGCGCTGGCCGGGCCGCTCAGGGTAGTCAGGAAGCCGACCTTCACCACGTCGGCCGCCTGGGCCGACAGGCTCGCGCCTGCTGCCATTGCCATCATTACTGCACCTGCCACTTTAGTCAGTCGGTTCATGCCTGGATTCCCCTCTAGGTTCTTGATGGTTTGAAATCGTCGTGATGTTGCAATGCGGTGTAGACGGTACGCCCTGCGCCGATGAAAGCCTGGTTCAACGCATGCGCCGGCCTGCCGTCCTATGTCCGCAGGTCGGCCTTCGAAAGGAAGGAGTCCGCGAAAAAGGCTGTCTCAGGCAGGCCGCAGGCGGCCGTGAAATCGCGCCGCGCTGACTCTACCACGACCGGTGCGCCACAGGCATAGACCTGATATTGCTGCATCGCAGGAACATCCTGCATCACGGCCTGGTGAACGAAACCGGTGCGCCCCTGCCAGCCGGAAGCGGAATCCACCTCCGACAGCACCGGCACATACTCGAACCAGGGCAGCGTCGCCGCCCAGTCGCGGCACAGCGCATCGAGGTAGAGATCGGCGGTGCGACGGCCACCCCAGTACAGGCGCATGGGCCGGGTATTGCCGACGGCGATCGCCTCTTCCACCAGTGCCTTGACCGGAGCAAATCCTGTGCCACTGGCCAGCAGGATCACCGGCTGCGTGCCGTCACGCAGATAGAAGCTGCCGGTCGGCCCTTCCAGCGTGAGCGCCTGGCCCGGCTGCATGCCGCCGAAGACACGATCGGTGAACACGCCACCGGGCAGGTGACGCACATGCAGCTCCAGCAGGTCGCTGCCGGCACCGGCATGGGTGGCCATGGAATAGCTGCGGCGCTGGCCGTCTTCCAGCAGCAGGTCGATGTATTGTCCGGCACGCCAGGACAGAGGCGCGGCGCAACGCAGGCGCAGGATCGCCACGTCCGGCGCAGCGCGCTCCATGCTTTCCACGCTGGCCTGCACCAGCTGCGGTGCGGCGTCCTGAGCAGCTGCCGCGCCTTCTCCGGTCTGCGCGGCATCGCCGACGCCGACGCCGACCTCCACCCGCCCCGCCACCACGCGCACCGGGAAGCTGCGCACGGCCTCGGTCACCGGCGCACAACGCGGTGCACCGCTACGGATATCGAACAGGCCCTGGTGCAGCGGACATTCGACGCAGCCATCCTCGACATAGCCATCGGAGAGCTTGGCATTGCCGTGGGTGCACAAGTCCTTGAGCGCAAAAATCTCTTCACCCAGGCGGAACATCGCCACTGCCTGGCTACCCGCCCTGGCCGCAGCGACCTCACCTTCGGCGAAATCATCGGCATGGCCGACATCGAACCACTCGCTCATACCGACCTCAGATGGGAGTGGCCAACAACGTCGCCACGCGCAGCGTGTCGTAGATCACGCGGCGACGGGCATAGCGCCAGCCGGCGTCGGTCTTGACCACGCGGTCTTCATAACGGCCAGCCTGGTAGACGAAGGACTCACCGTTCTGCAAGGTCTGCACCACCACATAGCTGGACTGCGCATCGACCGAACCGTCGGCGTTCTGGGTGAACACCAGTCCGGACGTCATGTGACGATAGGTGTGCGCCTCGTAGATGTTGGCATGGCGCAGCGAGAGCACGCGGTCATGCAGCATCTTCTTGCTGTCGCAGTAGATGATGCCGATGGGCAGGCCGGCATCGGCGTTTTCACGCGGGATGATCTCGTAGAGGCAGTCATCGGTGAAGAATTCGGGCCACTCTTCCAGGCGGTCGTTGTCGAGGGCGTGGACGTAACGCTCCTGCAATTGGTGCAGGGCGAACCACAATGTCATCTGTTCCATGTTTTCCATCTGCTGTGCCTCGTTCATGCCTTTTCGATGGACGGGAAGCCCATCAGTTTCTGGTAGCCCATCCAGAACTTGCGGATCAGGCTTTCGGTGATCAGGGTGTCTTCCTGGTCCGGGTTGTCGCGCGCCATGTCGATCACCGAGCAGTGATCCGGGTCACGCGCGGTGCCACGCTGCACCAGTTCGGTAGCCTCGGTGTCTTCCATCGAGATGTAGCCGGCCGGCCCCACCAGGTTGGCCTGCTTGATGCGCAGGGCGCGCAGTTCCGGGGTGTCGTCCTCGTAACCGAAGAAGTGGAAGATCAGCTCGAAGTTGTTGGGCCCCTTGGGCAGCAACTGGCGCGCCACCAGGGTGTTGTGGATCTGTTGCACCACCAGCTGCGGGAAGATGGGCTGGATGTGGTTGGTGGTCAGTTCCTCGTATTCCTTGATCTGGCCCAGCACCGACGGGTCCTGCAGCGAGAAACCCTCGTCGAAGGAACGGATCTCCTGTTGCTTGTAGGCATCGGCGGTCTCCACCTCGTTCTTGGTGGCGGTGATGATGCTGTGCAGGCCATGATGCTTGTCAGCCAGCGAGCGCGCCTTCATGCCCACGCGGAAGATATTGAAGGTGGTGTGGAACAGGTGTAGCAGACTGGCGTGGTACGGGTCCTTGACGTTTTCCAGGTAGAGCTTCCAGTTGGACTTGGAATACTGGCGGGTGCAGCCCAGGTAGACGATGGGCTTGTGGAAGATGCGGTCGATCCAGGGGCGCATCTCGGCGCCGATGTAGTCCGGCAGCGATTCCACGGTCTGGCTGAAGGTGGCGAAGACCAGGCCCTTGTAGCTGTCCACGCGCAACTGGCGCAGGCCATGGCACTTGGGATCGAAGTCCTTGGCCATGCCGGCCGCACCCTTCTGGCCGCGGCGGAACGGCACGCCCAGCAGGTTGCCACGCGAATCGAAGCTCCACTGGTGATAAGCACAGCTGTGGGAACTGGCATTGCCACGCGGGGTGCGGCAGACCACGGCGCCCCGGTGCGAACACTTGTTGACCCAGGCGGCCAGGCTGCCGTCTTCGGTACGGGTCACCACCACCGGGGTATCGCCGACGAACGTACTCTTGAAGTCGCCATTGTTGGGAATCTCCGCTTCCAGGGCCAGGAAGCTCCAGGTCTCGCCGCGATAGATGCGCTCCTGCTCCAGGTCGTAGACCTCCTTGGAGCTGAATACCTTGTAGGGGGTACGGGCGCCGTCGGCGCGGGGAAACTGCACCAGCGGTGCATAGCCTTGCTGATCAGGCTGGATGGATGTGTTCATGCGGCGTGTCCTCATCGTTAGACACCAGGTCTGGCCCGGTATAGGACGCATCTTAGGTAGTGCCTGCCGGCCCGGATATCCACCATTTGCAATCTTTCCGGCCTGGCTTATCCGTTTTTTGCACGGCAGGGACGTTATACCCAAAAGGTATGCAGCATGCCCGAAACGGTCTTGGACACCCGGCGCGCTTTTTTCCTATGATGCGGCAAGTCATCGCTTGCCAGCACTCATCATCACTTACCCGGATTTCATCTTGAGCTCATCCTTGCCCGCCACCTCCATCGAGACCGTCGAGGTCCTGCTGCTGGACGTTCCCACCATCCGCCCGCATCGCCTGTCGATGACCACCATGCATCGCCAGACCCTGGTCCTGGTGCGCATCACCGGCAACGACGGCATCGCCGGCTGGGGTGAAGCCACCACCATCGGCGGACTGGCCTATGGCGAAGAAAGCCCGGAAAGCATCAAGGTCAACATCGAGACCTACATGACGCCACTGCTGCTCGGCGCCGATGCCAACCAGGTCGCCGCACGCATGCACCTGCTGGACGAGCACGTGCAGGGCAACCGCTTCGCCAAGTGCGCCATCGAGACCGCGCTGTGCGATGCACTGGCGCGCCGCCTGGGCGTACCCTTGTCCACCCTCTTCGGCGGCCGCGTACGTGAGAGCCTGCCGATCGCCTGGACCCTGGCCAGCGGCGACACCAACCGCGACATCGAGGAAGCCGAGAAGATGCTGGCCCAGCGCCGTCACAACATCTTCAAGCTCAAGATCGGCGCCCGCACCGTGCAGCAGGATTGCGCCCACGTGGCAGCGATCAAGCGCGCCATCGGCGAGCGCGGCAGCGTGCGGGTGGACGTCAACCAGGCCTGGACCGAGACCGATGCCATGCTGGGCATGCAGTTGCTGGCCGATGCCGGCGTCGATCTGGTGGAGCAGCCCATTGCCGCCGGCAACCACGACGGACTGCGCCGCCTGCGCCAAAAGAACCGCATCGCCATCATGGCCGATGAAAGCCTGCACGGACCGCAGGACGCCTACCAGTTGGCACGCGTGGGCGCGGCCGACGTGTTTGCCGTGAAGATCAACCAGTCCGGCGGCCTGGCCGGCGCCCAGCAGGTCGCCGCCATCGCCGGTGCGGCGCAGGTCGATCTGTATGGCGGCACCATGCTGGAAGGTGCCATCGGCACCATGGCCTCGGCCCAGCTGTTCGCCACCTTCGGTGCCCTGGCCTGGGGCACCGAACTGTTCGGCCCGCTGCTGCTGACCGAAGAAATCCTCGCCATGCCGCTGCGCTATCGCGACTTCGCCCTCGAATTGCCCACCGGCCCCGGCCTGGGCATCGAACTCGACCAGGATCGCGTCAACGCACTGCGCCGCGACCGCAAGACCCCGCTGGTCTCGCTGGCCTGACATTCACCGGCCAGCGACACCAGAGCAAGCCAACCACATCCAACCAGAGACAGGAGAGACAACGTGGACAAGAAAGCCATCGACGCGGTATTGCAGAAAATCGAGAGCACCGAGCTCGCGGAAGGGAACCAGCGTGTCAAGACCATCGTCAACCGCATCGTGCGCGACATGTTTTATACGATTGAAGACCTGGATGTGCAGCCGGAAGAATTTTGGGCTGCCGTGGATTATCTGACCTCGGCCGGCAAGTCCGGCGAATATGGCCTGATCGCCGCCGGCCTGGGCTTCGAGCACTTCCTCGACCTGCGCATGGACGAAGCCGAAGCGCGTCGTGGCGTGCAGGGCGGCACCCCGCGCACTATCGAAGGTCCGCTGTACGTCTCGGGCGCGCCCGAACAGAAGGGCTTTGCGCGCATGGACAAGGACGAGCAACCGGGCGACACCCTCTTCATGCAAGGCCAGGTCTGCGACGAGCACGGCAAGCCGCTGGCCAATGCGCTGGTGGAGGTCTGGCACGCCAACCACCTGGGCCGCTATTCCTTCTTCGATCCGGACCAGACCCCGTTCAACCTGCGCTGCTCCATCCGTACCGACGAGCAGGGGCGTTATCGCTTCCGCAGCCGCGTGCCGGTCGGCTACAGCGTGCCCCCGGGCGGTGCGACCGATCGCCTGCTCAACAAGCTGGGCCGTCATGGCAGCCGTCCTGCGCACATCCACTTCTTCGTCACCGTGCCGGGCTACCGCAAGCTGACCACGCAGATCAACATCGCCGGCGATCCGTACCTGTGGGATGACTTCGCCTTCGCTACCCGCGAGGGCCTGGTGCCGGAGATGACGCATGTGACCGACCCGGCCGAACTGCGCAAGCACGAAGTCGATGCGCCCTTCTATGCCATCGAGTTCAACTTCAGCCTGCTGCCGGAACAGGGCGATCTGCCCAAGGCCGACATCAACCGTCCGCGCCTGGCCGCCTGAGCAGGCAGGGCGTCATGATGGAACGGGCCATGCCTTGTGCATGGCCCGTTGTCTTTCCGGCCAAGCTCAGGGATATTCCTCTGCATGCATCTGCGCGATGCCTGATGCCGTGGCGCGCAATTTCTCCAGCAGCACGGAGCGGTCGTTGGCCCGGAAATTCATGATCACCGGCGAATGCACACCCTTGTTGGACAAGGGCCGATAGACCACGTCCGACCGGTGCAGCCCCTGCACCGAACGCGGTACCAGGGTCACGCCGACCCCGGCTGCGACCAGGCCGATGGCGGTCTGCATTTCGTTGGCTTCCTTGACGATGGTGGGCCGCAGACCGCGAGTGGAAAAGATTTCCAGCACCTGGTCCGCATAGCTGGGACGCGGACGCGCCGGATAGAGGATGAAGCGCTCCTCGGCCAGTTGCGCCAGCGTCACCTTGTTGCGCGCCAGCAGCGCGTGACCCAGCGGAAACACCGCCACCAGCGGCTCTTCCACGATGGTCTCGCAGACGATGTCGGGATCGGTGATGGGCAGCCGGCCGAAGCCGACGTCGATGCGGCCGGACTTGAGTGCCTCGATCTGTTCCATGGTGACGATCTCGGAAAAGCCGATCTCGATATCCGGCAGTTCGGTCCGAAAACGCTTGATCATTTCCGGCAGCAGACCATACAGCGCCGACGGCACGAAGCCGATGTTGAACCAGTGTTGCTGTCCCTTGGCGATGAGACGGGTGCCTTCCTCGATCTGCTCCAGCCGCGCCAATACCTGCAGGGTCTGCTCGTAGAAGAACTTGCCGGCCATGGTCAGGGCAATGGGTCGCGAGGCTCGGTCGATCAGCTCGGCCCCCAGAAGGTCTTCCAGCTGGCGGATCTGCCGGCTCAGGGGCGGCTGGGCGATGTGCAGCAATTCGGCCGCACGGCTGAAGCTGAGGGTGCTGGCGACGGCGTTGAAATACTTGAGATGGCGAAGTTCCACTATACCTCCGGGGCATACCATGATGCTGATTTGATATTGTACGTTCTCCCGCCCTGGGCATAGAATCCAAGGCCAGCGGCCGCAGAGCCGAGCACACGACGCCTTCCACGCGTGCCGTGCGCACCACCATAGCGAGGCCAGCGCCCACGCCAGCGCAGGCCCGACCAGAAGACCGTAGAGGAGACCGACATGAACCGCAGCACCCTGCCCCATCTTTGCCCCTGCCCGTCCTCCTGGCGGGCATGAAACTTGCAACCTCATTGCATTGACCGCGAGGCTCGCTGACTGAAGGGAAAGCAGACAGCGCGCCTCCCGGTCCTGCAATCCATGAAGGTGCGGCGCACTTCTGGCCATCGGCCGGTGCGCCCGCGCTGCATCACCACCCGGTACCAACGTCTCCCCCGCAACCGGCACTGCGCGGGCGGGACCGTTAAGAGGTTAACATGCTCAACACTGTCCATGCGCTCAGTCTGGAGCCGCTGTATCGTCGTCGCGTGTTCCAGTCCACCCGCAAGGTCGACTGCCACGCCCAGGTCGCCAACGAACTGTCGGAACACGATCTGTTCTGGAAGGGTGACGACGTCGACACCGTGCTCTTCAAGGCCGCCATCCAGCAGTTGCAGATCTTCATGCTGAAGTACGGCGCCGAAGTCATCGTGCGGCCACGCCTGTTCAATGGCTTCGCCCTGGTCCACATGACACTCTCCGGCACGGCCGAGATCGAATCGGACGGCCAGAAAGTGTGCATCCCGCAGGGCAAGACCGCGCTGATCGCACCAAAACGGAATCTGCGCCTGTGGTGGCAGGCGGGTTCCGAGCAACTGATCCTGAAGGTACCGCTGGCGCTGTTCGAGGAACTGAGCGCAATGGGCCAGCCCGGACCGGCCAATATGCCCTCCCTGTTCCTGCTGCCGCAGCAGGCCGCGCCGCATTGGGACCTGCTGATCCAGTCGCTGCTGCGCGTACTGGCCCTGCCCGGGCAGAGCGAGGGGCATGGCGAGTGGATTCGCCATTTCGAACGTAGTGCCGCGCAATTCCTGCTCTCGCAGCTGACCAGCACGGTGCAGCCGGTGCTGGGTGTTTCCGGCAGCGCGCAGCTCGCGGCCAGCGAATCCGGCGACAGCCTGGTGGGCGCCGGCAAGCTGCAGCGGCTGGACATGCTGGAGCGTTACATCCGCACCCGCCTGTGCGCCCCGCTGGCGCTGGCCGACCTGGCCAGTGCCGCCGGCGTGAGCGTACGCGCGCTCAATGCGCTGTGCCACCAGCAATACGGCGTGGCCCCCATGGACCTGCTGCGCAACATCCGCCTGGACGCGGTACGCGAACGCCTGTTGACCCATCCCGGCGCCAACATCACCGACACCGCCTTCGAATTCGGCTTTGGTCACCTCGGACGTTTCTCTGCGTACTATCGGGAGCGGTTTGGGGAACTGCCCAAGCAGACGCGGGGCGGGATGCGTTAGAGAAGCCCTAGCCCGATCCAGACGGCTTGTATTCGATTAAACCTTGATCATTAGAAAGATTTAATCATGCGCCCCGTCATCTTCACCGGTGGTCAGCGTCACATATTCCAGACCATTGCGTACCTCGTTGGCATTGGCCAGCCACTGCCAGAGGATCTCCTTCTCTTCGATACCGGGACGATCGGTGACCACCGCAGGAAACGGCATACCCTTTCTCACATAGGCCTGCCGATCCCAGCGATTGAAGGAGGCATGCAAGGGATGTGTATCCGGTAGATAAGGACGCCATATGCCCGTGCGCGGGCAAGGTGAATGGCTTCTGTAGTAGCGCTCCGTTTTCGGGGTATCGCTATAGCGCGCTGCGCGGCGGGCCACACGGGGATCGTCCTTGATTGGCGCCGGTGGCAATTGGTCGATGGCCTCACCCAGATAATGGAAGCGGATGCGCCCATCTTCATCTTGCAGCCCGGTCCGGCTGCGATCGAAGAGCTCCCCCTTCAGATAGCGCATCGGCAGCTGCTGCGCATCCCACGCACGATGACGCTCACTGACAGGATGCATCAGGCGGGCGATCCAGTAGCCGGTTTCGGGGGCTGCCGTGCTTTCATACTGCGGCACGATCTGGCGTTGCGGTTGCTCGGGGAGTTGCCGGCCCGGTTCGATATGGGCACGGCCGGTAAGCAGCCAGGCCGGGTTCGGTTCGGGCGGAGGTGGTGCGGTGGGTCGGGGAAGAATTGGCTTGGCCGCGTCGAGCAGGGTGTTGCGGTCGCCGTTCCACATGGGGAGCTTGGCAGGGGGAAGAGGAAGAATCTTGTCCAGGTTGGGGAAGCGGAGATCGGGATCAATGCGGAGCGCCGCCGCCAACGTCGAATAGCGGTCTGCACGAGTCGGGTCTTTGAATCCTCCAACTAGCGGCCTACCCACCGAGAAAGACAGACTGAGATAAGAAGCACCCTCATCACTACCCAATTTGACCGAATCATGCAGGACAACCAATGCTCGCTCCATATCGTGGCCCATCGCGCTGTCCGTGCCTATCAAGCTTAGTCCTAATGCATAGGCAGCTTCGCGGTTTCCTTGTTGAAATCCGCATTCCATCATTTTGATGCCGATTTTTCTATTACCCCAGAAACCTTGTGCAGGATCATCATAGACTGCGCGCAGCGCCTTACCTATAAAAGCTTGAGCACTGGCACTACCCATGTCTGCCGCGAGTTCCAGAAAGGCATAAGCTCTACTTGGATCGCTTTTTACACCCATTCCTTCCATGTGATACCGCCCCATTACATTGAAGGCAGCGGGAATTCCCATCCTCATGGCCTCTTCGATAATCTGAATAGCGCGCTCGGTATTGCGATCCACGCCTTCGCCATGGGCGTAACCGTCGGCAAGATTAAGCATGGCTTTCCAGTGACCTCGATCCGCTGCCTGCTGCCATAACTGAATGGCCATTTTGTAATTGCGTTGCTCTGGCCAAAGCCGGTGATTGGTGAGCGCCAGGCCTTCTTGAAACCATATCTCAGCTTGTGGATCGTTCGGAGGAACAATGTCGGCTTCATGCTTACATTGAAATTCCTTGCGATGCGGATCAAAGGCTTTCAAAGGCATGTTGCGGGGAAGGTTATTCATGGCATTGGAGGAGAAAATAGTTAGAGAAATAAGAATCGATGAAACACACGAGAATCCACGCATAGGTTTATGCCAATCTAAATCTGCTAGTTCGCGAATCCTTGAATGGGAATAAAAATCCACTAGGCGCGCTACCTATTACACGAGCTTCCTCGTTCTCGTCCATCAGCTGCTTCCACGCATTGAATGCCTCATCTGCAGATATCCTATCTATGGTGACGGGATTACATTTCTCGGTATCTCCGGTATGTCTCCCCCACACATGCTTCCTGATCTGAGCACTCATCGCAGGATCATCGCAAGCCACATTGATCTCCGCATCCACTGCCATCGAGCGCAGATTCAGGTTGGCACTGCCCACCGTAAACATGGAGTCGTCGATCACCATCAACTTGCTGTGGATATAGATTTCACGATAGCGCTCGCCCAGTCTGGCTGACTCACCCTCCTTCGGTGGCGTTCGTGAGCGCCAGGCATGGTCGTAGGTCCACAAGGTGCCGATGAGCGTACGCATGCCCAATGTCTTCAGTTGCTCGCTGACGTTCTCCTTGCTGGTACCGGTCGATGCAGCGCTTTGGGCCATGGTCGAGGGCTCTGCCGGTTTGAGCATGGGGTTCGGCACTGCACCCTTGGCGCGCTTAATCATGCGCCCCGTCATCTTCACCTGTCGTCAGCGTCACGTGTTCCAGGCCATTGCGTACCTCGTTGGCATTGGCCAGCCACTGCCAGAGGATCTCCTTCTCTTCGATACCGGGACGATCGGTGACCACCGCAGGAAACGGCATGCCCTTTCTCACATAAGCCTGCCGATCCCAGCGATTGAAGGAAGCATGCAAGGGATGTGTATCCGGTAGAGAAGGACGCCATACCTATGCGAGTCGGAATGTACTTACTCGTTCATCTTTGAATGGGAAGAGGAATCCAGTTGGTGACTGGCCTTTTTTGCTTAGCTGCAAGTTGCGTTTCATCATCTTTAGCCACTCATCAAATGTATTGGCAATTTCCACATTACTCCCCCCACCCCCATCCTGCGTCCCACCCGTATGCCTTCCCCACACATGCTTCCTGATCTGAGCACTCATCCCCAACGCCCGCAGCGACAATGCCATCGGCTACCTGGGCAGCTTCAACGGTCTGACCGTCGGCGCCACCTACAGCTTCGGCCGCGATACCTCCAGCGCCGGCGGTGCCAGCGCCACCAACTGTGCCGGCGAAGTGGCCGGCAATGCCAAGGCCTGTCGCCAGATCACCGGTATGCTGGCCTATGACGGCAGCAGCTACGGCATCTCCAGCTCCTACGACATCCTGTACGGCAACACCGGTGCCGCCAATGGCCTCACCAGCAGCAACAATCACGATCAGCGCGTCACATTGAATGGCTACGTGATGCTGGGCCAGAGCAAGATCGGCGGCGGCGTGATCGACCGCAAGACCCGCGCAGCCACCGCCAATACCGATTCGGACCTGTACTACCTGGGCTTCTCCACGCCGCTGTCGGTCGCGCTGGTGCTGGATGCGCAGGTGGCACGGCTCAAGATCAAGGGCACGTCCAACAACTCCACACTGTCGGTGGCGCGCCTGACCTACAACCTCTCCAAGCGCACTGCGCTGTATAGCTCGGTGGGATACATGAAGAACGGCGGCAGCGCCGCGATCCCGCTGGACGTGGGCGGGACGGTCGGGGTCGGCATGAACCAGTTCGGCGTGATGACGGGTGTACGTCATACCTTCTGAGCTTGATCCCTCAGATCTCGGCGTCGACCACGGCGATCCATTGCAGGATGGCCTGCATTGCATCCGGCTCGCCGTCGGCCAGTGCCGTCTGTAGCATCTGGCTGCGTTCGGCCAGATGCTCGCGGCCCATGGCCAGCAGACCACCCTGCAGGCGATGCAGGATGCGTGCGGCGCGTTCGCCATCGCCGCGCTGCAGGACCTGCTGCAACTTGTCCCGCTCCTGCGGCCAACTGTGCCGGAAGGCTTCCAGCAGTACCTTTTGCAGCGGGTCGCCCTGGTCCTGTACCGGCGCTGCCGGGCGGCCGAAACGGGATAGCAGTTCCTGCATCTGCTGCAGCGACCCTGGTTTGTAGAGCAGGGCATCGAACAGTCCGCTGGGCAAGTGCGCCAGGCTGTCCGGGCCGGCGGCAGTGGTGGCGATGATGCATGCCTGCGCATGTTCCTGACGCACGCGTCGGGCCAGCGCGACGCCGTCCAGCCCCGGCATGTCCAGATCGGTGATGAGCAGGTCGGCGCGCTGCGCCTGCCATTGCGCCAGGGCGTCCAGGCCATCGCGTGCCAACCGCAGGCGCTGACAGCCCAACGCCTGCAGCTGTTGCTGGATCAGGGTCAGATTCACGTAGTCATCCTCCACCACCAGCACGTCCAGCATGTCCGGTGCGACGGGCAGCTGCACGGCCTGCGGCCGGCCTCGCCATGGCGGTACGATCATTCCATCCTGCTGGCTCAGGGCCATCCGCCAGGCATGGCGGTCGAAGGCACTGACCTGGCGCCAGTGCGTCACGCTGCTGCTGTGGCGAACCACATCGGCGCGGATCAGCACGGCCGTCTTCGATACACTCACAGGCGCAGCCACGAAGGCTTCTACGCTGTCCGGCGCCACCAGGTGAATGGTCGTGAGGCCCGCCGACTCCGGCTCGACCGGCTCGGCACCCCAATGTTTGAGGTAGGCGCGCAGCATGGCTGCGGTGCTCGCCTCACCGGCATGCAACGCCACCTGTCGTCCACGCAGCGGGGCGGCATGCTGCAAATCCGCCTGCGGCAAGGTCTGCAGCACAATCTCGGCGCCGAACACGCTGCCCTTCCCCGGCTCGCTGGTGAGGGTGATATCGCCGCCCATCAACTCGGCCAGGCGCCGGCACAGCGACAGCCCCAGTCCGGTGCCACCGAAGCGCTGGCTGATACTGTCGTCGGCCTGTTGCAGAGACTTGAAGATGCGCTGGCGCGCCCCGGACGAAACACCGATGCCGGTATCGGCCACCTCGAAACGCACCACGCTCACCCCCTCGGCAACGCGCAGCAGGCGCGTGGACAACGTGATGCTGCCGGTGCTGGTGAACTTGACCGCATTGCCAACCAGGTTCTGCAGGATCTGCATCAGCCGACGTGGATCGCCGCGCAGCGGACGTTCCAGCGCGACATCCGGCAGACAGCGGAACTGCAGTCCCTTGTCCAGCGCCAGCGGCGCGAACAGCTGGGCGCATTCTTCGAGCAGTTCGTTGACCTGCAACTGCTCGGAAGCCAACGTGATGCTCTGTGACTCGATCTTGGTGATGTCGAGAATGTCGTTGACCAGGCTCATGAGCATGTCGAAGGCATGCCGGATCAGCTCGATACGCTGGCGCTGCGGCGCCGACAGGTCTTCACGCGTCAGCAACTCCAGGTGACCGATGGCCCCGTGCAAGGGGGTGCGGATTTCGTGGCTGACCTGGGCCAGGAACATGGACTTGGCCTGGTTGGCACGGTCCGCCATGCTCCTGGCGTCGCGCATCAGGGCTTCATGCGCCTTCTGCATGTTGAGGTCGATCATGCCCAGCAGTAGCACATCCTGACCAGAAAAGCGGGTGCGCGACCACACTGCCCCCAGGTGGCTCACGCCGCCGTCGCGCAAAGGCAGCTCGGCTTCGATCATGGCCTGGCGCAGATCGTCACCCACCCGCACCGCCGTGAGGATCTGGGCGTAGAAGCCGGCGCTGGGCAGTGCAGATTGCTCCAGCATCTGTGCCGCCACTGCATTACGCAGCAGCACCTCGCCGGAGCCCGGCGCATAGACGGCGATACCCACCGGCAGGGTGTCAATAATGGTCTGGCTGAACTGGCGACTTTCCACCATCGCCAGCGCTTTCTTCTGTAGCGGGCCGATCACGCAACGATCAAAGTACAAGGTGGCTGCCCACACGAAAAGCAAGGAGAACAGCCCCCAGAAAGCGCCGGTGATGAAGTTGCCCTGAAGGCCGGCCAGCACGTCGCGCCAGGTGAAGGTATAGACCACCACCCAATCCGGCCCCTCGATGGTCTGGGCGATGAAGAAGCTGCCATCGTCATGGAAATGGCCGACGTGATCATGCGGATCCATCTCGCGTCGCACATGCTCCTGGATGTGCTGCATCAGGCCCGGATCGACCTGGTCGTCCGGCTGGCTCAACAACTGGACGCTACCCTGTCCTTCGAAGACGAACAGTCCAGGGGTATCTTCGTTCTTCATGAAGAACTGGCGGAACTGGCTGGCCGGGACCGAGAAGACGGCCGTGGCCTCATCGCCCTTGTCCAGCTGGATACGCACGGCCAGCCTGGTCACCGCATTACGTACCAGCGGCGCGCTCAAGGCCGGACTCATCCATAGCACACGCTGTCCGGTGCTGCCCTGGGCGCGGGCGGCACGCTCTCGTTCGGCGGCGAAGGCGGCGTTGACCGGCGCCCCCAGGGCGCTGATGAAGCGCGCGATACCCTGTTGCCTCACCAGAGCGAGCTCAGCGCCCTCCAGCGGTGGCGAGACAGCCAGGAAACCGGCATCGGCCGTATAAATGAAACCGTCCAGCGTCACCCCTGGCTCGGCAGGATTGAACATCGGCAGGGCCGACGCCTGACGCAAGAGGAGCAGCAGGCTGGCCAAGCGCAGGCGGTCGGCGGCCGTATCGCTGCGGACCAGGAGCGAGAACGGTACCACCGTCAAGTTTTCCGGACTGCGGGTGATCTGCCCGCCACCGACGTTGCCGGTATAACCCTCCAGCGTTAGCAATTCCCTCTTGTAAAGATGTTGCAGGCGTGCGTACATTTCGGCGAACTGAACCACACGCGCTGTCAGCCGGTCGACCTCGGACTTGATCTGCTCGCGCTTGCTGGTGAAGGTGCCGATCTGGCGTTCACGAAACTGGGAAAAGGCGCTGTATCCAAGGAACAGGATGGCGCAGACGATGGCCGCCGACAACAGGCAGGCACAGCTGTAGAGCAGGCGCCGATAGTAGCGCTCGGAAAGGGCGAGGAGCTGGCGTGGCATGGGGTCCGGTGGCGCGCTGGATCAGTCGCCCAGGCTCTGGAAGACGCGACTCAGTTCGACGTCATTGCTCACTCCCAGCTTCTTCATCGCCGCCACCTTCTGGTTGCTGATGGTCTTGGGGCTGCGGTGAAGTCGTTCGGCGATTGCGGTGATGGACATGCCCTGGCAGATCATGCGCGCCACCACCAGCTCGCGCTCGGACAGCTGGCCCAGGCCGCTTTGGCGCGGGTTGACGCTGAACAGGCTGCCCAGCAGGGCCGACGACAGGGACTGCGGCAGGTAGACCTGGCCTCCCTGCACGCTGTAGATGGCCTGTGGCAGGTTGACGAAATCACTGCGATTCTTGCCGATGAATCCGGCGGCGCCCAGCTCCAGGGCGCTGGAGATGATCTGCGGCTGGGCATGGGCGCTGAGGAAGATCACCTTCATTTCCGGATGGTGGCGGCGCAGCCGCTTGAGCAGGTCCAGGCCGTCGGCGTGCGGGTCGTCGTCGAAAGCGTAGTCGCACAGCAGTACATCGACCGGTGTCTGCGCCAGCGCTGCCATGAGCTGGGCGATGCTCTCGGCGGAAAAGTGCAGTGCGATGTCCGTGCAGGGCGCCAGGATCGCCTCTATCCCGCGCAGAACCACCGGAAAATCATCGGCAATGCCGACCCGTATCGTTACCCCTTTAGTCGTCACGGCAACACCCCCTTTCCGAAACTGGCTTCATCGTCGATGCTTGTGTGGCGTGACCGCCTACCGGCCTCCTGACGTGATTCAACCTGGCAAAAAAATCCGGCAGCGCCATCGGCCTGGCAAAGTAATATCCCTGGAAGCGTCTCACCCCGATGCCGCGCAGGCCCTGCCACTGCGCCAGGGTCTCGACACCTTCGGCGGTGACGGAGGCACCGAATACCGCGGCCAGTGCCACGATCTTTTCGATCAGGCGACTGTACATGGAATTTCCGTGCATGGCAGCAACAAATGAACGGTCGAGCTTGAGGCAACTGATGCGGCCGCAGGCCAGTTGGTGCAGGCGAGCGTCACCGACGCCGAAATCATCGAGCGCTATGGCGATATCGGCATGCTCGCACTGGGCGAACAGGCGGCGGCAATGCACCGGCCCGAGATCGCCGCCGCGTTCGGGCATCTCGATCATCAAGCGTAGCTGCCCCTCCTGCAAGTCTTGCAACAGGGCCTGACATTGCGCCACCAGGGTATCGTCGTGCAATTGCTGGCCACAAGCGTTGAAGGAGAGAAAGAAGGGCTGCAACAGACGCACCTGCGCCCGCTTCCAGCCGATGCTGAGCTGTCTGAGCATCTGCCGCGTGGCCGCCGCCAACAGTCCCTCCTCCTCCAGCCTGAGCAAAAAACTGCCCGGCGGCAGCATCCCGGCTTGCGGATGCTGCCATCGCATCAGGATCTCGGCACCCTGCCATTGGCCATCGGTACCGACGATGGCTTGCAGGAAGGGCAGGAACTGCCGTCGACGCAGCGCCTGCAACAGCTGCGCGCGCGTCATCGCGGGCATCCTGTCACTCCTGGTGCTGTGATAAGTGAGGCCAAGCATAAGAACTCCGTTCAGGGGTGGGAGGGCGGTGTCAGCGCAACTTCGTGTTCGCTGAGGCGGCCGTCGTCATTGATGGTCTGGTACCGCAGGTACGGTGCTTGCCAGGCGGCGGGCATCCCGGTCTGGGCATTTCCATCCTGCTGCAACACATAGCGCTGCTGGCCATAGGGTGGGACCATCTGGTCGGGCGCCAGACGTGGGGAGAACCCATGTGCGCCATCGCCAAGCTGCAAGGCGGCGAAGGAGACGAAGTAGGGGCTGTCGTTGCGGCATACCAGCATCCATGCGCCTTCTTCCCCGGAGTCGCGTTCCAGATGGAAGTGCAGTGCGCGGTGCCACTGCGGACCGGGGGCTGGCAGGCCAGGTGGGCGGTAAAACAGCTTGATCTGCGTGTTGATCCCCAGCAGTAGCCGTGATGCATCCTGCTGCGGGGCCTTGGCCGACAACAGCGCTATCTCATAGAGATTGAGCCAGAACACCGACTCGCGCCCGGCCGGCAGGGGATCGCCGGTGTACAACACCCGCACCTGGCTGACGGCGTGCGGCTGCAGTCGTTGTACCGCCGGCATGACGAACATCGAAGACAGCACCGTGTCCGGCGCCTGGCTGCCTTCCCCCTGATCGACCCAGCTCTGCAGCATCACCGGGTAATCGTTGGTATTGGCCAGGCGCAGGCTGATCTCGCCAACGCCCTGGCTGAAGATCAGACGCGTGCGTTCCGGCATGATCCCGGCCTCTCCGGTGCTGCATATTGTCAGGCTCAGCCACAGGAAGGCACAGCGCCACATGGACCACTGCCTCATTGCGTAGCTCCACTTGCCGCGGGCGGGCCGGCGTCGGCGGGGAGGAAGGCTTCGCGCCGGGGCGCGGCGATGCAAGCGGCATCCAGGCGCAGGAGGGCGGCCTTGAGATCCTGGCCGTGCAAGTCGTAACGGACCGCGCAGCGCTCCTGCTGGCCGTCCCCCCAGCGTACCAGCAGGTTGCCGCGCAACTGGGCGATGCGCAGATAGGCCTGGCTACCCTGCCCCACCATGCCCACCAGCTCGCCCTGCGGATCCAGCACATCGGCGCCCATGGGCAGAGGCTGACCATCGTCCCGCCGCAGCCGGATCAACAGGGCATGGCCGGAGCGGGTCCGGAAGTTCAGCTTCAGGGTGGCGCCGGCGTAGGGGATCACGGTGCGCTGGCTCTCAAGGATCTCGCTCTTGCTGCTCATCCCGGCGTCCGCCAGTTCCACGACATTGCGCTGGTAGGGTGACAAGGACGGCAGCAGCGCAAAGCCGTTGCTGTCGATCACCGCACCTTGACCGTTGAAGAGCCGGGCTCCCTCGGCCCCCTTGGCTTCGACCAGCGCAAAGGTATCTCCCAGATAGGGGCCAAAGGTGATGCCGCCACCATGCAAGGCCAGCGCGCCACGGGCATTGGCCGCAGCCTGCCAGTAGTCATGGCCACGCGCCAGGTTGAGATTGAGGTTGACCTTCGGCAGGCGCATGCCGACATTGCCATTGAGGCTGTCCTGTCCTCCGCCAGGTGCGTGGCTGGCACCCAGGCTGTAGCTGATGTGGCGCTCGCCCAGCACCATGGCGGAGAGCTGCGACTGGTACAAATCCTGTCCAGCCGCCTTGACCACCGAGCTGCTCAGGACCGGTCGATCACCGCCGGCTTGCCCCAATGGAATGGAAAGCGACAGCATGACCGAGGAACCTGGTCGACCCGCTTGCGGCAGGCGAGGGTCCAGGCCCGACTGTACACTGGAGGCGGCACTGACCTGCTGCCGCTGGAATGCCAGATTGATGCTCATGCCATTGCTCCACATGGTTGAATAACCGAACTGCAACTGGGTGATGCGGCTGCGGTTGTGATAGAAGGTCTGGGTCAGCCCGGAGAGGTAGAGTGACCCCACGCTGCCCAGTTGCTGACTGAGCGAGACGTCGAACCGCGAATGCTGCTGATAGCTGCTGGAATTGGCCAGCGCCCACTGGTTGCCGCGCCCGGCATGGCGTTCGCTGAGCACATCGGCCAGCTCACGGTAGCCGGCCGTCGAATAGCGATAGCTGGCAATGGAAAAATTGGTGCCGGTGGCCTCGAAGGCGTGCGAATACGACAAGCCCAGCATCCAGCCAGCGCGGGCCCCACGCCCGGTATCTGCGTGAGAATGATTCAGCGCCAGTCCGACCGACCCTGCCGGCCCTGCCAACGTAGTTCCGATCAGCACCGAACGGTAAGCCCGGGCCAGTCGCATCCCGACGTTGCCGGTCAAGGCATTGGTCAGACCACGTTGATAAAGCGCGTCCATGAACAGCGCCGGCGTGTCGGTATCACGCGTGCGCCCGGCGGTCAGGCTGTAGCGCGAGCGACCCGGGCGCATCGATTCCGGCAGTGCGGAAAATGGCACGCTGAAGCCGGAACGCGTGCCGTCAGCCTCGATCACGGTGACGTCGAGGTCGCCGTTGTAACTGGTCGGATACAGATCGTCAATGACAAAGCTGCCTGGCGCCACCGTGGTGCGATAGATCTCGCGTCCCTTCTGGCTGACGATGACCTGGGCGTTGCTGCGGGCACTGCCGCGAATGACCGGCGCGTAGCCGCGCTGCGAGTCAGGCAGCATGCGGTCATCCGAACTGAGTTCCAGACCCTGGTAGGCCAGACCGGAGAGCAGCTTTCCGGAAGTGAAGCTCTGGCCCACCGTCAGTTCGCTGGTCCAGCCCGGCAAGGCGCGCCTGGCGTAGGTGCGTACCGGATTCCAGGCCAGCCCGGCATGGTTGTCATAGCCCAGGCTGCCCTGCTGGCGCAGGCGCCACAGGCCGAGATTGACGCCGCTGTCGGTAAAGCCGTAGGTCGCGCTATGGCTGACCTGTGCCGTGCGAACGTAGTACTGGCTGATGCTGTAGTTGACGAAGCCGATACTTTCGCCGGCGTCGTAGTGTTCGGGGTCGACATAGCCCCGCGCCACGTGCTTGAGCTGTGCTTGTGGCAAGGTGAGGTTCAGGCGCAGATTGGCCAGATCGAACACCGCGTTTGCGCCTGGCGCAAGTTCTTCGAGGCGCGCACACTCGCGCTGCCCCAGTTGCGCCAGCAGATCCGGACGCAGGTTCAACATGGCAGCATCCTGCGCCTTGAAGCAGGCTGCGACGCCTTGCCCTTCGAACAAGTCGAAACGCAGCGACCGCCGGTGACTGAAACTGCCATTGACGAACACATCCACGCTGTAGGTGCCGGGCTCCACATTCCCTACCCGGTTGAAGCGCGACAGGCTACCCTTGTTGACAGGGGAGGCCATCTCCAGCGCCTCCAGGAAGCGATAGCTCTGCTCCGGTTGCCCTGCCACCGGCGGGGCCATGACCAACAGACTGGCGCCCAACGACAGCGCTGTCCAGCCGGCTCCCGCCCGTAGCGTTGATCTGCATGGTTTCACTACCGGTCTCGTCAGTGCAGTGGGTAGTCGCGCACGACTTCCGCCCCGAAATCATTGACGATGCGCAGTTGCATGCGCAGGTCCGAGCGGTCCACCGGCACACGTGTCAGCGGCCAGCGCAACTGCTGGAACGGACTGATCACCGTGGCCCGCGCCAGCGCTTGTTGCTGCTCTCCCTGCAGCAGCGTCGCCTGCTGCACCACGACGTGGTAGGCACTGGAATTATCGACAACGACGGTGGCAGCACTGCCCGTACTATCGATGGAAAATGCCAGGCCATCCGGCGCCCGCGCGGCATCGGCCTCGCTGGCCAGTGCCGTCGGTCGGTAGAACAGTTTCATGCGGCTGCGTACGGTGAGCACCAGCTGGTTTTCCCCGACGGAATCAGCCTTCAGGGCCGGCACCTGGAGAAAATTGAGGAAGAACAGGGACTCCCGATCCTGTGGCAACGCTGCACCCACATACGACAACCGCACCATCTGGCCCCCATGCGGCTCTACCCGAAACACCGGCGGAATCACCAGGAACGGCGAGGACAAGGCATGGGCATCGCCGCTGCGACCATCGTCGAGCCACACCTGGACCAGATTGGGGTGATCGTCCGGGTTACTGAAACGCAGCGCCTGTTCGCTGGCATCGGCCGGATAGATGATGCGCGTGCCAAGCATGGTCACGCTGGCCTGGGCGCTTGCGATGAATACCAACACAATGATGAGCCCTGCGAGCAAGCTTGCTTTTTTCATGTTCAAAACGGAAAAGGCACCGCGGCGGCGATCCAGCGGCGGCGAAGGTGAAGCGACAAAGCTGGCGCCGGCGCGCATTCAATCTGCGAGACGCGTGGATTGAATGTGCACCGGACCTGAAGGTAGCGAAGGAGATGATCAACAAGAGGCGACGCTGCAAGGCAGCCGCCCCGGAGGGCGGCCCGGCCCGCAGGTCAGAGGTAGTCCAGCGCGTACTGCACCGATCCGATGACCGAACCGGCTCCCGCCGAGCCAGCCTCTGAGATGTAGCGCACGGAGAAGGTATGCGACGCACTGGTGGCGCCCGTGGCGATCTCCAGGCCATCAACCGAGACGGCACTTCCGCCAACCAGCTTGATGGCTTCTCCGCCCATGCCGGCACGCAATTGCAGCGCCACGTTCTTGGCACTGCCGAGGTTGGGGATGTTGTTACCACCGGTGGCTGAACTGGCCAGGAACTGGGTCTTGATCTTCAGTGAATCCGAAGCCGATGCCGTACAACCGCTCACGCTGACCACGAAGGGGGTCTCACCGGCGGCGCTGCCAGCGGCCACCAGGTCGCCCGCAGCCACCGTGGGCAGCAGCACCACCGGATTGGTGGCGCCATCGACCATCACCTGGCAGGTCTTCTTGCTGACCTGGCCACGGAAGCTGATGGTATTGCCGGCCGCCAGCACCAGGGATGGCGAGACCAACATCAGGATTGCAAGATACTTTTTCATGTTTACCCCCAAAAGGATTCGGCCGACCGAAAGAAAATGCAGACGCCGACCGAAGCGCCCTGCACCGATCGCATCTTAGGCAAGAGCGGGCATCCAGAGGATCGGCGCACGCCCATCGACGGGCTGGCGAAGTCTGATTGCGGCATGGGCGAAATCCCATATGCTGCGCTAGGCATCGGCCCATGCGCATTGCGGGTCAGGCCCATTCACCGACGCAGCGCGGGGAGCGATGATGGTTGGGGTCTCCTTCCCACCCTTTCCCCTTTCCCCTTTCCCCTTTCCCCCTTCCCCACCCGCTCGCCCATGTCCCTCTTTCCTCACTATCCCCATCGCGCGCGCACGATGCAGCTTTTGCTGATGACGCTTTCCCTGTGGCTGCTACTGGCACCGACGGCAGAAGCAATCTGCAAGCGCAACAACCGCGCCGCCTATCCGTTCGCGCCGCTCAGTGACGGCGGCTCCGCCCAGTTCTGGTTCGGCCGCATCAATCTGGCCAGTACGGCGATCCAGCCACCAGGCAGCATACTGGGCAGCGCGGTGGCCAGCGCCGCTGAAGCGGCCGGCATCAACGGCGATACGCTGCTCTGGACCTGCGACCTGGCCGATGCCGACCAGATCTATGAAGTCTTTTCCACCAACGGTGATGACAGGGTCGGTGGCTATGCCGAAATAGGTATCAAGGATGGCCTCCATGGTTTCTATCGCACATGGTTTCCCGGGGTTGCGATCCGCCTCACGCATCTGCGCTCGGGCAAGATCCTTTCCCGCTATTACCAGTCCAGCAAGCTCGATACCTATGATGTCGATCAGGCCACCAGGAAGATCCTGATCCGCGCCCGTCACCTCAGTCCGATCAAGGCCGAGGTGGCGAGGGTATCGGACCTGACACCGGGCACCGGAACCAGCAACTGGTGCAGTGGCGCACCGGACAACACGCGCTGGGCAGCCGTCGCGTATGAGTGCACCCAGCCCAATGGCTACCTGATGCTGCGCGGTCCCGGCTATAACCGTGCCAGCGGCGACATGGATGACGATGGTGAAGACCATGCCTATCGCTACCTGTTCTTTGGCGCGGCCAATGGCATTGCATTCGGCATGCGCATGGGCGCAACACTGAGCGTGCTGCCCTCTTGCGTGGTCCAGAATGTGACACCGGAAGTGGTGTTCCCGCCGATCTCGGAAACCGAGCTCAATCTGGGGCAGACGCGCCAGGTGGAATTCACGCTCTCATTCCGCTGCGACGAGGGCATCGGCAGCAAGCCGCCTTTCGCCGCCGGCACGGATGACAACCAGACCGCCTTCGGCCTCCAGGTTTCACCGGGGGCGCTGGCGGCTGCCCGCTTGCTGGGCTACGTGAATCAGAGTCAGGGGGTACGCTATCTGCTTTCGGACAACTACGGCACCGACCCGTCGCTGGCCAAGGGAGTGGGGATAGGCCTGAGCGATGCAGACAATCAACAGGAGATGCAATTCCTGAGTTCATCGGTGACCGGCCAGTGGCTGTCGCAGTCCTTCCCGTCCGGCCGCAATGCCGGCTGGTATCGGCTGAGGGCAACCGAGGAACGATGTCCTCCCAGCCCGTCGTCGCCCGCTGCAGCCGTCGAACAATTTACGATCAACAAGCGCCTGACGGCGACCCTGCAAAAGCTGCCGGGGCAGACCGTCACACCGGGAAGAGTGTTCTCGACCGCCTATGTCATCGTAAAGGTGCAGTGAAGGTCTTGGTCCTAAGCGGCCTTCAGTCGCCCGGGCTGGCCATCATCGATGGGAAAATGCAGCAGCGCCGCGACGATTCCCACCACGAAGGTGGCCATCCACAGCAAGGAATACGATCCACTCAGCTCCAGCATCCAGCCTCCCAGCCAGGCGCCGAGGAAGGAACCGATCTGGTGGCTCAGGAAGCACACGCCGAACAAGCTGCCCATGTGGGTCGGACCGAACAGGCGTGCCACCAGCGCCGTGGTCAGCGGGACCGTGCCCAACCAGGTCAGCCCCATGACTGCGGCAAACAGGGTCACCGACAGACTGCTCTTGGGGGCGATGAAGAACAATCCGATCGCGGTGCTGCGCACCAGGTACAGCCAGCCCAGCACCTGCTGCGGACGATAGCGACCGCCCAGCCAGCCGCAGGTCCAGCTGCCGGCCATGTTGAACAGGCCGATCAGCGCCAGCGCCGTCGCCGCCAGGCCGGTGGGCATGTGGCACAGTTCCAGATAGCCCGGCAGGTGGGTGGCGATGAAGGCCAGCTGGAATCCACAGGCGAAGAATCCCAAGGTCAGCAACTGGAAGCCACGGTGCCGCAGTGACTGCACCATCACCCGCCGCAAACCGCCCTCCCGGCGCGGCATGACCGGCGTACTGATCGCTGGGGAGCGCAACACCAGCCCCAGCGGCGCCACCATCAGGACCAACGCGGCCAGCACCAGCAGCGCCAAGCTGATCCCCGAGGCTGCGCGCAAAGCCTGTACCAGCGGCAACATCAGCACCTGGCCCAGCGAGCCCCCGGCACTGACCAGCCCCATGGCGCTGCTGCGCCGTTCGGGCGGTACGCTGCGTCCCACCGCCGGTAGCACCACGCCGAAGCTGGTGCAACTGATACCCACGCCGATGAAGACCCCCATGCCCAAGACCAGCAAGGCGCCGTTGGGGGCGAGTGCCGTCAACGCCAGGCCGATGGCATAGCAGACCGCGCCGAATGCCACCACGGGCGCTGGGCCATGACGATCGGTCATGGCACCGGCCAGCGGCTGCGCCGCGCCCCATACCAGGTTGTGCAGGGCGATGGCGAAGGCGACCAGGGTCACCGGCAGGCCATGATCGTAGGACAAGGGACTGATGAACAGGCCGAAGGTCTGGCGCGATCCGAGCGCCATGCTCATGATGGCGGCACCGGCCAGCACGGCCCAGAGACGTTTGTGGCTCACAGAAGCATGGCTCATGGCAAGAGGCGATCCTGGATAGATGAATGATGCAATTTGACTCTGAAAATAGAGCGCATTCAAATGACTTCGGCACGACTACCCATTCCAAAATGGAATGCGAAATGATGGACACCGGATGCCCACGAGGATGCGCGACTATGCTTCAATAGCGCATCCGACCTGCTTCCCTTGCCGACCGCCATGACACTCCCTCTCGCCAAGCTGCCGCCGCTGGACCTGATCCGTGGCTTTGTCGCCGTGGGCCGCCGCATGAGCTTCACGCTGGCGGCACAAGACCTGTTCCTGACCCAGTCGGCGGTGAGCCGTCAGGTCCATCTGCTGGAAGAATTCATGGGAACCGCCCTGCTGCACCGCCACCACCGCGCAATCTCCTTCACGACCGCCGGTGAGCGGCTGTTCCGCAGCTGTGATGCGATGCTGCTGCAACTGCAGGACAGCATCGGCGAACTGCGTGCCGCCCAGGCAAGCCGTCCGGTGACCATCACCGCCAGCATCGGCATGACCGGGCTATGGCTGTTGCCGCGCCTGTCGCGACTGCAGCAGCAGGTGCCGGGAATAGACGTGCGGGTGGCGGCCAGTGACAGCGTGATCGACCTGCGCCACGAAGGCATTGATCTGGCCCTGCGCTACACCACGCGCGCCCAGACGCCGCCGGAAGCGATCCGCCTGTTCGGGGAATCGGTGGCACCGGTGGCGCACCCCCTGCTGCTCAAGCAAGGCAAGCTGCCGGCCGATACCACCCTGATCGAATTCGAACAAGCCAACCCGCGCCTGCGCTGGAAGGATTGGCTGGACCATGGCGAATGGAAGAAGAAGCACCGCATGCTGCGCTTCAACCAGTACGACATGGTGATCCAGGCGGCACTGGCCGGACAGGGCGTGGCGCTGGGCCGCATCGAACTGATCGGACCGCAACTGGCCAGCGGCCAGCTGGTGCTGCTGGGCGAAGCACGGGCGCAGGACGAGGATGGCTACGCCTACTGGATGATCCAGGCCACCCCTGCAGCCCGCCGCGAAGTACAGCAGGTCGCTGCCTGGATACGCAACGAGGCCGGGACCAGCCTCACGGGCTGAAGCTGGCTGGTTCCCTGCAGGCGGCCAATGCGTCGTCCAGCCGGTCGTTGCCCCAGAACATCTCCTTGCCGACGAAGAAGGTAGGCGCGCCGAAGATGCCTCGCGCACGGGCCAGCACGGTCTGCTCGCGCAGGCGGGCGCGATTGTCTGCGGACTGCGCCCCCTCCAGGAGGGACGCCACGGGCAGGTCCATCGCCGTCAAGACTTCAGCGACCGTCCCGGCGCTGTCGATGTCGCGGTCCTCGGCGAAGTTCAGATGCATCATCAGACGGCAAAAGCCACCCACCCAGTGCGTCCCGGATCCCGCCAGGGCGACCAGGGTGGGCAGCACCGCAGGACGCGGAAAGCGGCTGGGACGCCGCCACGGCAGGCCATACTTGCGACACTGGCGGGCCATGTCCTGCCAGGTGTACTCCCCCTTCTCCTTCTGCAACACGAAAGGAGACGTGCTCCAGCCCAGTTCGCGAAACACCGGCCCCAGCAGGAAGGGCCGCCACTGCACGGATACACCAGCCAGTTGCGCCGCCTGCTCGATGCGCAGCGTGCTCAGGTAACTGTAGTTGCTGCCGAAGTCGAACCAGTATTCGATCACGGGATGCGGCGCGCTCATGCATGCACCACCAGACAGCGGATTTCCAGGCTCTGACGCAAGGGGGCCCCGGGCCGGATGTCGGGCAGGTCGAAAGCGGTATGCGGGGTGAAGCGTGCCACCCCGCTGGTGCGCGAATCGAACTGCTTGAACACCAGCGCATGGTGACGATCCATCTGCGGGAAATAACACCAGCGATGCGCAGGGTTGTGGCGCATCAGATAGATTTCGCCGGTGCGCCGTGGATAGCGCACCTCGCCCCGCACCAGGTCCTCGCGTGCCACGCTGCGCGCGTCAACCACGGCCAACGGCGTGTCCTCAATCACGCCGCGCAGGCTGCGCCAGATGTTGATGATGGAAAAGTGCCGGGCAAAGGGAATCAGGTCCGAATCATGCAAGACCATGGACAGGCGCCGGCGCCCCGATACCTCGGTGTAATCGTTGTGGATGCGACCGTTGGCTGCCGGCGTGGCACCACGGGCGGCGCGCCCGAAATCCAGCGTCGCGCGTGCAGGGTCGCGCTCGCGCACCAGGTGATCGAAGACATAGGCATGGGTGCCACCGGTCACATCCAATGCCAGCTCCACTGCTTCGGCATAACAGGTAGCCTCGATCTCGTCGGCATCGGCCGGATTGCGCAAGGCCGTGGGGGCGTCACGCAATTCGAATCCATTGGTATCGATATCCAGTTCGCGCCAGGCGCTGGCATCGGCGATGAAGGTGTCGTGCACGGTGTAGTCGGCGCTCTCCCAGGGAACGCCAGGGGGCGGCGTATAGGCATAGCTGACCGGGTCACGGGCATGACTGGCGAGATAGCTCAGGCGCGCCAGCACGCCGCGCCTGGCATCAGCGTGACTCATGTCGGCGGGCAGGTGGGAGGTGGTCGTTTCCATGCTGGCTTCTGGTTCAAGAATGGCTGTTGGTAACGCCATTGAAGCAGTGCAGCAAAACCTGTTCAAACGACTAATTTTCTCTTTCGCATGCACAGAGGGAATACGATGGGTTACCACGATGGCCACCGACGCCCTTTTAGCTAACGGTATTTCCACATCGCAGACCATCGCTAGCAGGTCCCGGAGAGGGCCTTCTGGATATTCACGAACCGCCTCGGCGGTCTGCGTGAGGTCTGCGCCCTTCCCTCAAAAAATTGGCTCCGCAACGCGGAGCCAATTTCTTTATCGCGTACGTCTTGAAGAGATCAGGCAGCCTGCTTTTGCTGCTTCTCCAGTTTTTGCCGCACGCGTTCTGCCACCAGTTCACGGGTGCGCGGGATCAGTTCGCGACCGTAGTCGAGGGCATCTTCCAGCTGATCGAAGCCGCGGATCAGGAAGGTCGTTACGCCCAGGTCGTAGTAATCCAGCAGCGCCTCGGCCACCTGCTCGGGCGTACCGACCAGGGCCGTGGAGTTGTAGCGGGCACCGGTTTCGCGGGCGATGGCGGTCCACAGGCGACGATCGACCCGGTCACCCTTTTCTGCGGCGGCCAGCAGGCGGCGTGCGCCCACGCTTTCCTGGGGCCCGGTCTGGGCCGGATGACGGCTGCCATTGCCGGAGCGCAGGCGGCGTGTCTCGGCCAGGATACGTTCGGCACGCTCCCAGGCAGCGTCTTCTGTGGCCGCCAGAATGGGACGGAAGGAAACCGAGAAACTGATCTCCCTCCCATGCCGAGCCGCTTCGGTTCGCACACGCCCGGTCAGCTCGCGCACCTGGTCCAGTGACTCGCCCCACAAGGCATAGATGTCGGCATGCCGACCCGCGACCGGAATGGCGGCCTCGGAGGCACCACCGAAGAAGATCGGGATATGCGGCTGCTGCACCGGCTTGACCTCGGAAAAGGCTTGCTCGACGCGATAGAACTCGCCGTGATGATCGAAGGGCTCGCCGGCAGTCCACACCTTGCGCAGGACTTCCAGGTATTCATCGGTACGGGCATAACGCCGGTCGTGATCGAGGAAGTCACCGTCACGGCGCTGCTCGACGTCGGAACCGCCGGAGATGATGTGCACACCCAGCCGCCCACCGCTGAACTGGTCCAGCGTGGCCAACTGGCGGGCCGCCAGCGTGGGTGCCACGAACCCGGGCCGGTGTGCCAGCATCAGCTTGATGTGTCGCGTGGCGGCAGCCACCTGGGCGATGGTCAGGATGGCGTCCGGCCCGTTGGAGTGATACGGCACCAGCACCCGGTCGAAACCGGCCTCTTCGTGGGCACGCGCGAAACGCTGCAGGTAATCGATATCGATGGTGGGTCCCACCGGAGCATGAATCTCCGAATTCTTGTTGGTGGTGACCATGCCGATGAAGTTGACGCTCATGCTTCTCTCCTGGAAATGAATCAGACCTTGACGATGTAATCGCTCACCTGCACCTTCTGCGGCAGGATCTTGCGTGCGGCCAACCAATCGGCCGCTCCCTGGAAGGTGGCGATGAACTTCGCGTCATCGGCGCCATGGAATTCCCAGCGCCGCGCCAGCTTGATGAGCGAATCGCGCACCGCATCCGAATAGCCGGCATCCTTCTGCACCAGGATCTCGGCCTCGCGCGGATTCCTGCTGATCCACTCGCCCTCGGCGCGATAGGCGGCATTGACGGCGCGCACGATGTCGGCGTTTTCCTGCGCGAACTTGCGATGGGTGACGTAGGAGTTGAAGTCGATCAGGAAATCCAGATCGCGGCCTTCGAAGAAGACGTCATGCGCCTTGTATTCGACCCGCGCAATGTCCACGCCCGGGCTCCACATCGACCAGGCATCGACCTTGCCCTGGGAAAAGGCCGGACCGGCATCCGGCGGATTGAGATAGACGAACTGCACCTTGTCGCGGGCGATGCCGTGCTTTTCCAGCGCCGCCACCAGCAGGAACTCGCCCAGGCCCGAGCGGTTTACCGCCACGGTCTTGCCGACCAGATCGCTGACCTTGGTGATGCCCGAACCATCCTTGGCGATGATGGCGGTGCTGCGTGGCTCGACCACGGCAAACTGGGTGAATACCAGCGGCGAGCCGGCGATCATGGCCGCCAGCGCCGGCGTGGTGCTGCCGCCGAAACCAAAGTCGGCGCTACCGCCGGTGACCGCCTGCAGCGAAGGCGCGTGATTGGGGAAAGGCCCCACCCATTGCACCTTGATGCCATCGCGGGCCAGGGTCTTTTCGAATTCGCCACGGGTGCGGGCGATACCGGGCAGACCGCCCTTGCCCCAGGCCAGGCGCACGGTATCGGTATTGCGAGAGGAACCGGCGGCCAGCGCCACGGTAGGAGCACCGACGGCACCCAGGGCGGCGGCGCCTGCGGCCGCCTGCAACAGAAGACGACGATGGCGATGATGGTGATGGGCGGACTTGGCGTCTTGGGTCATGAGCATTCAGTGATGGTGAAGGGAAATCAGATCGGCATTAGATCGCTATTAATGCAGCGCATCGGCAGCCGCCACGCCCAGCTCGGCCAGCAATTGCGTGCGCAGGGCTTCGGCCGCCGGGTGGGCGCGATGGTGGGCGGCTTCCGGCGCGACGCGGTGATCGCTGGCAATGGCACCATCGCGCATGACCAGGATGCGGTCAGCCAGAACGATGGCTTCATCGACATCGTGCGTGACCAGCAGTACGCCCGGTCGATGGCGCGCCAGCAGTTGGCGCACCAGGGCATGCATGCGGATGCGGGTCAGGGCGTCCAGGGCGGCAAAGGGTTCATCCAGCAGCAGCAGACGAGGCTCGCGCACCAGGGCGCGTGCCAGCGCCACGCGCTGGGCCTGGCCGCCGGAGAGATTGCGGGGCCAATCCTCACTGCGGCCACCCAGGCCGACTTCTTCCAGCGCCGCCTGTGCGAGCGGCTTGCCGCTCTTGTCATCGAGCCCCAGGGAAACGTTGCGCCACAAGGGGTCCCACGGGATCAGGCGCGGTTCCTGAAACACCGCGGCCGGTTGCGCCGGACCGTCGATGCGGCCGCCATCGATGGCGTCCAGCCCCGCCAAGGCGCGCAGCAGGGTGGTCTTGCCGCAACCGCTCTCGCCCAGCAGGGCCACGAACTCGCCGCGATGGATGCGCAGGTTCAAGCCCTGGATGACGGTGCGCTGGCCGTAGCGGCGCTTGAGACCGGCGACCTGCACGGCAATCTCATCGACGCCGGCCGGATGCATGGTATGGGTGGTGGTGCTCATCATTTCCCCTTGGCGGCGTAGTTGGGATGCCAGGCCAGCAGACGGCGCTCCAGCAGGCGGGCGATGGCATCCGATATCACACCGATGCCGGCATAGATGACGATGGTCAGCACGATCACGTCGGTCTGCAGGAATTCACGCGCATCCATGGCCAGTGAGCCGATGCCGGTATTGGCGGCAATGGTTTCGGCAATCACCAGTGCCAGCCAGGCCACTGCCAGCGCATAGCGCACCCCGGCCAGGATCGAGGGCAAGGCACCGGGCAGCACGATGCGACGGATCAGGGTCCAGTTGGAGAGCCCGGTCACGCGGCCCAGTTCGAGCAGCTTGGGATCGACCTGGCGGATGCCCAGCACGGTATTGATATAGATCGGGAACAGCACGCCCAGCGACACCAGGAACACCTTGCCACCCTCGCCCACACCGAACCACACGATCACCAGCGGCAACGCCGCCAGGAAGGGGACGGCGCGCACCATCTGCACGCTGCGGTCGAACAGGGCTTCGGCCAGCCGCGAGAAGCCGACCAGGGTGCCCAGCACGAAGCCGAGGCTACCGCCGATGACGAAGCCTGCGGCAGCCCGCAGAAGACTGGCACCGAGGTCGGAGAGCAGGCGGCCCTGACCGATCAGGTTCCAGGCGGTCTGCAATACCTTGCTGGGCGCCGGCAGCACTTGCGGCGAGAGCACACCGGCACGGGCGAAGGCTTCCCAGAGCAGCAGCAGGAGCAGCGGTGCGGCCCAGGAGAGCAGGAACAGACTGCGGTTGCCGAGTTCTTGCAAGGGACGCAGTCGCCTCGATCGACGCACGGGGGAGGACTCGGCGGCTGCCGGCAAGGGGAAATGATTCACCGCTTCGGGCATGGGGATTTCCTTCCGTAGTAGTTCGCGCAGGACACGGGACACGGCCGTAGCCGCGAAAGGATGTCCATGCTAATGCGGACGGTGACCTCGGCGAACGAAGGATTTTGCGTTTGAATATCTGATAAACGGATTTGCAGGAAAAACGTAAGGCTTTGCTGGCCAGAAAACTAGAACAAATTCAAAGGCAAAACTCAAGTATTTCGAGTTGCCGTCAATGTTTTCCTTTTGTCGAGCCTGGCGCTGGAAGCGCAGCAGCAACTTGGATGTAATGGCCGGTTTCCTCCACCGGGCTCAACATCATGAACCATGCATATCTGCTGAAAGGCTTTCCCGCATCCCTCTTGAGCGAAGCGCATCGTGGCTTCCGGTTGTTATGGGAGCAAGGCTTGGCGCGTAACAAGTATTCCGATGTGCTGTTATTACAGAGCATGGACGTGAGTGAAACCCTGTGCGGCGGCGTGCTGGGCCATCTGACCTGTCTTTCTCCACAGGTCGGTCTGCCGCTGAAGGACCTGATCGGTACGCCCTTGTCGGTGCAGATCGTCACCGCAGAGCAGGGCCTGCATTCCATCTCCGGGATCATCACCGATGCCCGGGCAGGTCAGTCCGACGGCGCCTTGGCGGTCTATCAGCTGACCGTGCGCGATGCGCTGTCCATTTTGGACGGGCGCATCAATCATCGCGTTTTTCGACGCAAGAGCGTACCCGCAGTCATCGATATCCTGCTGCGCGAATGGCGCCATCGCAGCCCGACCTTGGGGAGAGCTTTCGACTTCGACACCAACCTGCTCAACAAGCGGGCCTATCCCGAGCGCGAGTTCATCCACCAGTTTCATGAGTCCGATGCCCATTTCATCCGGCGTCTATGCAAGCGCGAAGGAATAGGCTGGTTTATCGCTCACGGGCCCCGCCTGGCCCCGCATGAACTGGAGGCCAAAGACGGTCGGCTGATGGGCGGCGAACACCGGCTCGTGCTCTTCGATACTCCGCTGGATCTGCCAAGGGGTGTCGCCGAGGAAGTTCGATTCCATCGCGCGGGCGCCACGGAAACCAGTGACAGCATCCAGGTCTGGAGCAGCATGCAGACGCTTCGTCCAGGCAGCGTGGCGCGTTCCAGCTGGGATTACAAACGCGCCGGAGTGCATCAGGTGCAGATCCCCGGATTACTCGACCAGGGGATCTTCGGCAATGATCTGGCGCGGTTGTTATGCGATGCCCAGGTCGACGTGCCCCATGTGGGAGACTCAGAGCGCGATCATAAGCGGCTGGCCACGGCGCGCATGCTAGCGCATGAGCGGCAGGCGCTACGGGTCGAAGGTATCAGTACCGTGAGGAACCTGGAAGTGGGGCACTGGTTCAGCCTGCGCGGCCATCCCGAACTCGCCAGGACAAGCGACGAGGACAGGCAATTCATCGTCACCTCGCTACGCCACCGCGGGCGCAGCAATCTGCCAAAGGATATGGAGGTGCAAGTACAGGCTCTACTCCGCCAGGAGCCGGATGCGCCCCCCGACACACTGGCACCAGAACAACGCTACTGGAACAGCTTTACCTGTCTGCACCGTGGCCAATCCCTGACACCCGACTACGATCCCCATCTCGACCTGCCGCGGACCTATCCGATCACCGCACTGGTAGTCGGCCCACCAGGCGAAGAAATCTTTACCGACGAACTAGGGCGGATCAAGGTCCAGTTGCAAGGTCTCGATCCGGAAGATCACGTCCATACGGGCGGTGCCGGCACCAGCGCCAGGGAACGCGACAGCGCCTACGTCAGAGTCAGCAGTTCACTGGCCGGTCCACAGTTCGGTGCATCGATGCTGCCACGCGTGGGCATGGAGGTGGTACTCGATTTCATGCATGGCGATCCGGACAAGATGTTCGTCAGCGGCGTATTACCCAACGCTCTCAACCGGCCTGCCAGCTTCAGCAATACCGGGGCGCTGCCGGGCAACCGCTTCCTGTCCGGTATCAAGACTCGCGAATTCCACGGCAACCGCTACAACCAGCTACGCTTTGACGACACACCCGGCCAGACCAGCAGCCAACTGGCCAGCGAACATGCGGGAAGCCAGCTCAATCTCGGCTTCCTCACCCATCCGCGCAGCGCGGGACATGGCACCCCACGCGGCGAAGGCGTTGAATTGCGTACGGATGCCGCTGCATCCGTGCGTGCCGCGCGAGGCATCCTGATGAGCAGCTTCGCCCGCAAAGATGCCGCGGGAGAACTGCTGGACAGGGCTGAACTGACACAGTTGCTGGAAGAGTGCAGCGAACTGCTGCAGGCCCTGGGCACGTATGCGGGCCAGCACGGCGGTCAGGCGCCCGACACTGCGCCACAGGCCGGGCTGCGCGGCGCCATGCAACACTGGGACAGCACCAAGGCCCAAAGTGATCAGGCCATCCTCGCTTTCGGCGCGGCTGCGGGCGCCGTGCATCTCACCCCGAAAACCCAGGTCAGCTACGCCGGACAGAACGTCGACACCGTCGCCCAGCAACACCTGCAACTGACCAGCGGGCAGCGCACGCAACTCACTGCCGGGCGCGGCGTTTTCGTGTTTTCCCGTCAGGACGGCATCAGCGCCGTGGCGCATCACGGTGATATACGACTGCAGGCCCGATCCGACCGCTTACAGGCCAATGCCCAGAAGGAAGTGCTGATCAGTGCCAATGAAGGCGAAGTGCGCATCACCGGCAAGTCCATCACCCTGGTGGCCGAGGACGGCAGTTACCTCAAGCTTGGTGGCGGCATCAAACTCGGCACCCAGGGCGACCTGAACCTGCATGCCGCCGACCACCACTGGGGCGGCCCTGACGGCGCCAAGACCACGCCTGGCATGAGCTCCAGCCTGCCGACGGACCAGCAGTTCCTGCTGCGCTATCCCCAGGCTGGGGACCAGCCAGGAGCCCTGGCCAGCGGCCAGCAATACCGCATCCGCACCGAGGATGGTCGCACCATCGAGACGCAAAGCGACCTGCAGGGCCTGAGCCAGCAAGTCGACGATGAGGCCATGCGCCTGCTGGCCATCGACGTCCTCAAGCCCAGAATCTAACCACAGGAGAACCCATGAGCAATCTGGATAAGACTCACCGCGTCATCGCCCGCAGCGATGCCATCACCCTCCCCAACCGCCCAGGGCCGCGCACCCTCGAAGTGCCGCATGACCTGCCGGGCATCGTCATTTTCATCCACGGGGTCAACGATCCCGGCGCCAGCTACAGCCGGGTCGAAGCCGGTCTGTGCCAAGGGCTCAACGAGCGCCTGGACCTCAATGGCGCACTCAAGCCTGGCAGCTATGGAGAAAGCTACCGGCAGGCCAAAGCAATCAAGGACAACTCGGAACGCAAGAAGGTTGCCGACGTCCTCTATGATCCCGACACCTACCTCTACGAGCGCAAGGAAACAGGCAACACCAACAGCGTCTTCATTCCCTTCTACTGGGGTTATCGCGCGGACAATCGTGAAATTGCCCGCGATGCCAACAACGACCCGCTGCGCGTGCGCAGCCAGTACCAGGATCTGCAGGGCAACCGGCTCGACGCCAATTTCGCCAAGGGGGGCGGCTTCTTTTCCAACGCGACCAACAACATCGTCGACATGTACCAGAAAGGCTTCGAAGCCCCCCTCATGGGCGGTATAGTGACCCGCAACAATCTCGGTGGCAACGACGTCTTCATCGGGGACTGCCCACCCCGTCGCTATTTCGTGCTGGCCGCCGAACGTCTGGCCATGCTGATCAGCACGATCCGCACCATCCAACCCATGCCGCATGCTGCTGCAGCAGGCATGTTGCCCGAGCACGATACCATCACCGTCATGGGCCACAGCCAGGGCACGCTGATCACCTTGCTGGCCCAGGCCATCCTGGCGCGCGACAAGCAACGCTACGCCGATTGCATCATCATGGTAGACAGCCCCTACAACCTGGCAACCGCCACCGGCACCACCCAGAGCGTACACGCCAGGTTGAAGACCTTTGTGGATATCGTCAACGAGGTCACGCGCGAGAAGGATTACAGCATCCCCACCCTGGCCGACATGCTGCTGCAACACGAGCGCGATCCGTCGGTGCGCGCCGGCCCCCGCTGGACCCCAGCCCGTGGTCAGCGCCCGGGCAAGGACGGCGGCGACTGGATCAGCTTCGAAGAACGTGACAACCGGCGCAAGGTCTACCTCTACTTTTGCCCGGAGGACACCGTGGTGGCCCTGGACTCCGTGCAAGGCATTGGTACCTTCGGCGTTCCGGACCATCTGGCCGGGGATCGTCCGATGCCAGCCAGCGAGCTCCCACCGGTCATGAACATCCTGAAGGACATGCGCTTCTACCAGCGCATGTGGACCCGCATGCTGCGCCCACGGCCAGGACAGAACGGCCTGCACCCAGTGTTGGTGGGCCACCCGCCCGGTCGCTATCCAATACGAGAAGACAACGAGCGGAGCACCGTTGGCCCCGATGGCGGATTCGACATGGTCGTCAATCCTATGGTCTATACCGCGCATAAGCAGCGCGATATCCGTCTGCTCAACGGCGAAGCGCTCAACCCGCCGCACGAACCCGACCTGTACGGCGGTGAAGTCGTCCGCGGTGGCCCGGGTGCGGGAAACGCCGACCGCGCTGGTCTGCTGACACCGGACGACGTGAGCAAGAACGTGGCGCTGGGCAACCGTCATGCGAGTTTTCGCTGGATCAAGGTCACCACGTCCACATCAGAGGATACCGCACCGCATAAGAAACGATTCAACGCCAACATCACCGATCTCAATGACCGGGCCGAAAACTGGCGTGCCATTCGGGTTCACGATTCGGAATATGTCATCCAGCGGGAAGAAACACCCAATGAAGCAAGAACCCGCATGGAAACCGATCCATCGGTCCGCACCAAGAACAATTACCACTCTGGGGTCTTGAACAGCACCGAAAACCACCGTTGGGTCACGGCCATGGATGTGGCGGTGGGGCAGGCGGTGACCTTGGATGATCCTGAGTGGCGGAAGGTGTTGCTGTTTATGGGGCAGTGGCGGCTTAGTGCAAGGGTGATGACCGAGTTCAGCAGATGCAACAACTTCAAGCGTTTGCCAGCGCGTGCGCTGGCCCTTATCAACGCCTCTGCCCAGTATTATCAGAACGGACTATTCCCCGAAGAATCCCTGGTCCCTCTGCAGAAGATGCCTTCCCTGGTCACAGACAAGACCAAAAAGAGCCCTCCTCTCGACCAACTGAAATCCATGGCTAAGCAGGCGACTTCAGAAGGGGGAAAGCCTCACGCATTTCCACCCAAAGCTCCGCTTGCTCCAGCGAGGACGCCAAAATGACTGCCTCCAAGTTCTTCACCAAGAAAGCCTTTCGCTTTCTACTTGCCATTTTCCTGATCTCGATAGCGTGGATCGCTTACGTTCTCTTCGAGGACTATCAAAACTGGCTCACCGCAACACCCCAGGACACGCCCATGGAAATAAGAATTCGCAACGGAATATTGCTGATCGTAGGATTGGCCGCCTTGGCTTATGGCGCAGTCATTTCAATAAGCCATCTAAACGGAACTGCTGGCGCTGGTAACAAAGTTCCGGATTCTGCAGCACCCTCTGCTTCGGCAGCGAACCAGTCTTTCGAAGACAAGATGCTTTCCCTCGTGGGTCCGCAATATGTATTGGAAGTGAGAGGACTGGGCTCGTTTGTTGGCAATCACGGCAACTCAGAAATCTGGATGAAATTCGACCAAGTAGGAAACAGCCATCAGTCCATCATTTCCAAAAATCCTCAAGACTACCCCTGGGATTCCAGCAGCAGATTCGATAATCTCAGAATTGCCATTGCGATCGCTTTCAGAGACGCAGCGGGAAAGACAGTCGAGCGCTGGCCAATTCCTGTGATCAGTTGGGGACCACCCAAACACGAACTTTGTGATTTCCGCGCAGCATACGAGATTGCAGCAGCAAGACAAGCTGCAAGCCTGGGCATTCATTTGCTTCTCTGGGAGGAGGACGCCAATGTCGAGGACGGCACCGAACTGATCCAGCGTCTCTTTGCCTTTTTTGATAAAAACCCGGATGCGCCCGGTATCATCGTCCTAAGCACAGATGGGGACATAGCAAGGTTTGGCAATGGCGAGCCCGGGAGCGGCTCCATGAAGAACGGCTATTACGCCCCCGACATGCCTGACAGCGTCACCGCCATGTGGGTGACACGTACAGACCGTGTCAATCAACTCATCCGTCCATTTGCCGTCAAGCAACCGGAGGGGGTCAATAAAAACCATGCCCAATACGACATCATCAAACTCTGGAACTTCTTCTGGGAAAAGAACGACAATCGCGGACCGGAAAACTTCAATGCGTATTACCTTGAGCATTACAGGCGCCCCGGTTCAACGACAACGCTAACGCCGGGATTCATGACATCCGCATGGTGGCATCAACAACTCCCCACCCTCTGGAAACAAATCACCAATGCCGGCCCGGGCCTGTTCAAGCCCTCTCCTTATCTCCCCATCCGTTGGACCGACTGGCAGCTCAAGCAGTTTGACAGTGCGCCGGTGGTGGGCTATCTGCATCGCCCCATCGACATCAAGCTCACCGATGAACAGGGCAAACCGCTCGACCGGCTCATCCGGCGCGAACGCCTTCAACAAGGCTGGCAACAGGCAATGGCGACGCTCCCCGATGGCGAACGTCCCAAGCGCATCTTCTACGACAGCACCCTCGGCGGCACCAAATGGGTGGGGCATCTGAACCAGGCCTTCCAGCAGATCGATCCCGCCGCACCCGACATGACGGAAGACAAGGAGGGCTTCGACCTAGGTGTGCGTATCGGCAGCATGGGTGTCAGCGGCCCCGGCATGCAACTGGCGCTGGGAATCATTGCCGGCTATCACTTCGGCGGACCCAGCGCGACCGTTCATCTGCGACCCAACGGGGACGCGATGATGATGATGGTCAGCCCCATGGGGGAAAAGACCAAGGCAGCATGGGTTCAAACGTATGGCCGCATGGATCCGTTTGGTTCGGAATATCCACCGGATAAGTCGGCGTCTCCGCAGAATCCAGATACTCCGCAGGAAACCCGCTGATAGCGGTGTTTCAGCGGAGCTCGTCTTCGCCCACCCCCGGTACGCCACGCCGGATCAGCTTGCTGTAGTCGTCCCCTGGGTCGCTTTGCAAAGCCCGTCCGGTGATGCGGCCGGCCTCGCGCAGTTGCTCGAAGCGATAGCCGGGCGTCAATACCCCGTGGTCGTACACGTACCCGGCGAAATAACCGGAGAGCAGCAGGCGATAGTCCAGCGGCAACGTGGGAGAAAGACGGCGCGCCAACTCGAAGACGATGGTGGTGCAGTTGCTGGTGAGGGTGTTGTAGAAGCGCGGTGTGGCGCGCACCTGCGCGGCGCGTTCCAGGTATCCGAGGAAGACCTTGCGCAACTGGTCGGGGCGCAGTTGCAGGCGATACAGGTAGACGTCCTCGCCACGGGCGTTGGTGCGGGTACGGACGATGTCGCGCTCGTCGGCGGCGACGATGACGGTCTCGAACTTGCGGAAGAAGCCGCCCAGGGCCGAAAAGGATTCGCCGCGTTCGCGCCGGATCTCGAGCGAAAATACCAGGCGCCGGCCATCGGCAAACCCGAAGGAAACCAGGGTGTGCGCAATCGCCGGCCCCATCCAGTAGGACAGCAGCAGGTCGGCCGAGACCAGTTGCGACAGATCGTAGTCACGCGACTCCCAGCGCACGTCGTAATCGGTCTCGCTGCGCCATTCGAAGTTGCGTACATTGTCCAGTCTGACGCGGTCACCCGTGACCTGCGAGACCAGCATGCAGGCCACATCGTCGGCCCAGACCCGATCATGGGAAGCACGGATGCCATGCCACCAGCACAGCAACACCACCAGTGCCAGCACGAAGGCCAGCGGCCCCCAGGGCGATGCGCCACCTGGCCCGGCCAATGCTCCCAGGCTTGCCAGGGTGGCCAGCGCTGGCAGACTCCATGCCGTCATCACCAGCAGACGCGCCCGGCGTGGTCCAGGGCACTGGTACCAGAGCGCAAAACCACCCCAGGCCGCCAGCCCCAGCACCAGGCAGGCCAGCAAGATCAGCAATACGATAAAAAGAAGGCTCATTGACGTCACGCACGCTTGTTATTGGTCTGGCGTCGGGGTCCCTCCCCTCGCTCCCGGGCATTGTAGCCGTCCCGCGCGCATATGTTTATGCGGATATATTCGTGGCTGCCGCCGGGGTGGCCGGCACAGAATCGTCGGGTTTCCCATCATCAGGAATGCCTCCATGGAGCGCGACCGGTCGGTCTTACTTGCGTACGGCCTGAGCCTGTGCACGTGCCACGAGTCGTTCCCCTCCCCGGAGCCCCCCATGAGCCAGCCCCCAAGGCAATTGCATCTGAACGTCAATATCCTGCATTCCGGCTTCATCCCGTCGGCGTGGCGCCTGCCGCACGCCGATCCGCTGGCCTTCATCGATGCCGCGCATTACGTCAAGGTGGCGCGCATCGCCGAGGCGGCCAAATTCGATGCGGTGTTCCTGGCCGACAATGCGGCCATCATCGAGCAGATCGATTTCCGTCCCATCACGGCGCTGGAGCCTACCGTGCTGCTGGCCACGGTGGCGGCCGCGACCACCCATATCGGCGTCATCGGTACGGCCTCCAGCAGCTATAACGAGCCCTACAACATCGCACGCCGCTTCTCGACGCTGGACCATGTCAGTGGCGGCCGTGCCGGCTGGAACATCGTCACCACCGCGGATGTCGCATCGGCCCGCAATTTCGGGCTGGACAAGGTTCCCGACCATGCAGCGCGTTATGCGCGTGCAGATGAATTCACCCAGGTCGTGAAGTCGCTATGGAACAGCTGGGAAGACGAGGCGCTGGTGGCCGACAAGCTCAGCGGTCGTTTCATCGATGACAGCCGGGTGCATCCCATCGCCCATCGCGGCAGCCACTTCCAGGTGCACGGCCCGCTGAACCTGCCGCGCACGCCGCAAGGCCAGCCGGTACTGGTACAGGCCGGCGGATCGGGGGATGGCCAGGAGCTGGCCGCACGTCACGCGGAGGCGGTCTTCTCGGCGGCCCATACCGTGGAAGAATCGCTGGCCTACAGCCGCGCCATCAATACCCGCGCCGCACAGCTCGGACGCGGCCCCCATGCGGTCAAGATCCTGCCGGGGCTGGCCACCATCATCGGGGCCACCGAAGCCGAGGCCCTGCGCCGACGCGACGAACTGATCGACAACATTCCCTGGAGCTATAGCCTGAAGCGCCTGGCCGGCATCCTCGGGGTGCCGGTGGACAGCCTGGACCTGGATCGGCCACTGCCGGACAAGCTGGCCCTGCCCGGTGGCGGCAATGGCAACCACACCTTCTTCCATGCCACGCTGTCGCTGGTGAAGGGGCGGCCACACACGGTGCGCGATGTCATCCGTGCCCTGTGCGGTGGCGGCGGTCACCGGGTACTGGTCGGCACGCCCGAGCAGATTGCCGATGACATCGAACGGTGGTTCAAGGCCGGCGCCGCCGACGGTTTCAACCTGATGCCCGATGCCCTGCCGGATGGCCTGCAGCACTTCGTCGATGGTGTGGTGCCGCTGCTGCAACAACGCGGACTGTTCCGTCGCGACTACGAGGGCAAGACCCTGCGTTCCCATTTCGGACTCGTACATCCTGCCAGCACCGGTGGCCAGGCCAGGGCGGCCTGAGCCTCGGGATCAAGCACAATAGAGCAAAGGCTCGCCCCGGAACGACCGGGAGCGAGCCTTTTGCTTGATGGCAGACGGGTGGCAACAGCGGGACAATGCGCCGATCAGTTCTTGCCCAGCTTGAGACTCTTGTCGTCCTGGTCCTTGCTGCTGAAATAATCCGGCAGGGTGAAACCGTCATAGAAGCGGTCGCTGCGGATGGCCTTCTGGAAATGGTCGGAACGGTAGGCCTGGGCGATATCGCGGGCATAGGTCTCGTCCTGGCGGGTCTTCCTGACGGCCACCACGTTGATGTAGGGCGGCTTCATGTCTTCCAGGATGAAGGCCTCGGACAGCTTGAGTTTGGCGAAGATGGCGAAGTTGCCCTGGACGGCGGCGAAATCGGCGTCATCCAGCGCGCGTGGACCTTGGGCATTCTCCAGCAGTACCAGTTTCAGGCCGACCTTGTTTTCCACCACGTCCAGTTCGGTGACGTCGATCGGCTTGTTCTCGCGGATGCGGATCCAGCCCAGCCTTTGCAGTATCCACAGGGCGCGCTGCAGATTGACCGGGTCGTTGGGTACGGCGACGGTGAAGCCCTTCTTCAGGTTGTTCAGGTCCTTGTGCTTGCGCGAATACAGGCCCATGGGGGGCGTAGGCACCTGCACGATGCCCACCAGGTCGGTCTTGTTGCGCTCATTGTAGGAAGCCAGAAATACCGAGTGCTGCATCACGTTGGCATCGATGTCGCCCTTGAAGACGGCGCTGTTGGCTTCCAGTCCTGTGGAAAACTCATAGTAGCGGATCTTGTAGCCCTTCTTCTGCAGCTCGGGTTGCACGCCCAGCTTGAATTCGTCGATGTAGGGGCCGGGGACGAAGCCGATCTTCAGTTCGCGTTCGGGCGTGGCAGGGGGCGCGGCGTGGGCGCCGGCAATCACGGCAGCGCCGATGAGCAGCAGGCCGGCAAGTTGCTTGAGCATGATGGATTTCCTTCAGTGGATCGCGGAAATACCCGCCGCCAACTTGCATCACATTGGCGTGGAAATATGGCGGGTGGCGTATGTGGATGATTTCCTTGGGAGGTGAAACCGACCAAGGATTATGTGGCCGCGAACCGGTCCGAATGAACGAAGGAAAACGGATAAGAATATACAGAGCCAGTGTCCTGGCCGGAACTCATGTCGTCATCAGTTGCGAGATGTGTTCAAGGGCCCGTGAACCTGCAGCGGCTTGCTGGTGCGGATCGCCGCGATCATGTTGCGCACTGCCGGCGCGCGTTCGTGACGACGGAATACGGCTGCCACCTCGGAAACGATAGCGCTGCCCGCCAGCGGCCGATAGCAGACATTGGGCAGTTGCACCACCGAGGTCAATACCCCCGGCACCACCGCCACGCCCGCGCCCACCGATACCTCGGCCAGCACCGCCAGCAGTCCACCTGGACGACTCATGCTGCGCGGCTCGAAACCGCCGCGGCGCCAGACCTCGCGACTGCCCAGCTCCTGCTCGGGCAGGATGAAGGATTCTCCGGCCAGGGCCCGTGAACGCACGGCAGCGCCCGGGCTTGCCAGTGTGTGATCAGCGGGCAGGGCCAGGCAGAAGCGGTCGCGCAACAGGACTTGCGACTGCAGGGTGCCGCCCAGCGGCACCGGCATGCGCAGGAAGGCGATGTCGACCTTGCCCTCCTCCAGCGCGTCGGAAAGTTGCGCCATCGGCCACTCGCGGGCATGTACCGTGGCTTGCTGCCACTGACGACGGAAGGCGCTGATCTGCTGCTGCAGGATGCCGCCGAATACCGCCGATCCCACATAGCCGATTTCGACCCGGCCCAGCTCGCCGCGCCCGGCACGGCGACCCACGTCGATGGCCTGGTCGAAGCGTGCCAGTACCGCGCGTGCCTGCTCGACGAAATCACGACCGGCCGAGGTCAGCGATACGGAGCGCTTGGTGCGGGCGAACAACTGGACCTGCAGTTGGCGTTCCAGCTCCTGGATCTGCACCGACAGCGTGGGTGGCGCAATGCCCAGCAGTTCGGCAGCACGGGCGAAGTGCAGTTCTTCGGCGACGGTCAGGAAGTAACGCAGGTGTCGTAGGTCCACAGGCTTGCTCCGGTATGAGGGATGGCGGCGATGTCTTGAATTAGTTTAAAACTAATTAAGTCGTGGTTGATGATTATTGAAGTGAATTATAGAGACTGGTTCAATGAACCCTCTCCCCTCTCGCATTTCAGAAAAGGAATTCCATGATCATCAAGAACCGACTTCTCGCCCTGGCCCTCTCCAGCCTGTTGGCGGCCAATGTAGCGGCTGCCGCCACCCTGCCGACCCAGCCGGTGCTGACGCTGGCCGCTGCACAACAGGTGCTGCAGGCTGCCCAGGCCAAGGCGCAGGCGGAAAACTGGCCCTGCGTGATCTCGGTGGTGGATGCCGCCGGTCTGCCCGTGGCGCTGGTGCGCATGGACAACGCGGCCGTACCGGCCGGAGTCGAGATCGCGCCGGGCAAGGCGCGTACTGCAGCACTGTTTCGCCGTCCCAGCGGCGCACTGGAAGATGCGATCAACGGCAACCGCCCGGCGGCCGCCACGGCACGCGGCTTTGTCCTGATGCGCGGCGGCCTGCCGTTGGTGGCCGACGGTCAGGTGGTGGGGGCCATCGGCGTGTCGGCCGACACCCCGCAGCATGATGAAGACATCGCCAAGGCCGGCGTGGCGGCGTTGAAGTAAGACCCTCTTGCCCTCCTGCCCGCGCCGCCATGCGTTCGCCCTTCTCCTCCACCGCTGGCCGCATCCTGCTGACCGGTTCGCTGGGATGTGCCATGACGGTGCTGGACACCAACGTGGTCGGGATCATCCTGCCCACGTTGGCGCGTGAGCTGCAGGCGTCCTTCAGCGAGGTGGAATGGGTGGTCAGCAGCTATGTGCTGTGCTTTGCCGCGCTGCTGCTGCCGGCCGGTGCCCTGGCAGACCGCTATGGCCGCAAGCGGGTACTGCGGGGCGGGCTGGCGCTGTTCGCGCTGGCCTCACTGCTTTGTGCCTTGGCTCCCACGGCACAGGCCCTGTATGCGGCCCGCGCGCTGCAAGGGGTGGGTGCGGCCTTTTTGCTGGCGCCTTCGCTGGCGGTGATCGGCCATGCCTTCCATGACGAGAGCGAGCGCGCTCGCGCCTGGGCAGTGTGGGGCGTCATCATGGGCCTGACCATGGTGCTGGCGCCGCTGATCGGCGCCGTCATCAATACCCTGCTGGGCTGGCGCTGGGCGTTCGGGATCAACCTGCCGGTCTGCCTGTTGCTGGGCATGGCGGTAGGACGGCAGGTACCGGAGTCACGCAATCCGCTGCCGCGTCCGCTGGATCCGCTGGGCATCCTGTCTTTCTCCAGCGCGGTCTTCCTCCTGACCTGGGCCCTGATCACGGGTCCGGAACAGGGGTGGACCAGCGTTGTTTGCGTCGCCCGCGGTCTGGGCGGCGCATTTTTATTCCTGCTCTTCATCGCCTGGGAGCGCCGCTGCGCCCATCCGATGCTGGAGCTGTCACTGTTCCGCCATGCCGGTTTCGTGGCGGCAGTGGCGGCCATGTTCGCCTATGCGGCCTCGGCCCAGGTGATGGCGTCGCTGCTGCCGCTGTTCCTGCAAAACGCACGCGGCCTGAACGCGCTGCAGACCGGCCTGGGCATGCTGCCCTTCGCGCTGGCGATGCTGCTGTTGCCGCAGCTGGGTCGACGACTGGGTCACTACCTGTCCTCGGCGCAGGTGCTGGCGCTGGGACTGGGCGTGACGGCGCTGGGCAACCTGCTGATGATGTGGGCGGCCGGATCGGGATCGCAGATGCTGGTGATCCTCGGCATGGCAGTGCTGGGCAGTGGCGGTGGCCTGCTCAATGGCGAAACGCAAAAGGCCATCATGGGCAATGTGCCACGCGAGCGCGCGGGCATGGCCTCGGGCATCAGTACCACCTCGCGTTTCACGGGTGTGCTGGCCGGCTTTGCGGGCCTGGGTGCAGTACTGGCCGAGGCAGCGCGTGGCCGCATGCTGACGGGGATGGCGGGCATGCAAGAGGCGCCCGGACACGCGGCCCAGTTCGTGGCGCGGGCGATGGCCGGCGACATGGTGCAGGCAGCGCAGGGCTATGGCGAACGGCAGGCGGCGGTGCTGGCCTTGGCGCGAAATGCCTATGCCCAGGGCTTTGCGCATGCCTTTGCTGCGGCCGCGCTGCTGGCGCTGATGGCAGCGGCCATCGTACTGTGGTCGATCAGGAAGGCGGCTGTGACAGCAGTCGTGCCGCCAGATGCGGCAACACCGACTCGGCATCCTCCTGCAGCTTGAAGGCCAGCAGTTCGTCGGCACGGGTACGACCGCGATTGATGGCCGCCACCGGCTTGCCTGCGGCGGCCGCCATGCGCGCAAAGCGGAAACCCGACAACACCATCAGCGAAGAACCCACTACCAGCATGGCATCGCAGTCACGGGTGAGTGCTTCGGCCTGGGCGCTGCGTGTAGCCGGCACGCCATCGCCGAAGAACACCACGTCCGGTTGCAGCATGCCGCCACAGACAGTACAGGCGGGAACGTGGAAGGCGGCGTCGGCATCGGGCTCCAGCTGGGCATCGCCATCGGGCAGGACTTCTGCCTGCAGCTGGGCAAAGGCGGGGTTGCTGCGTTCCAGCTGCACCTGGATTTCGGCACGACCATAGGGCGTGCCACAGGCCAGACAGCGCACCGCATGGATGCTGCCGTGCAGTTCCAGCACATCGCGGCTGCCGGCCTGCTGATGCAGGCCATCGACGTTCTGGGTCAGGATTGCGCCCAGGTGGCCGGCTGCCTGCAACTGCGCCAGTGCCTGGTGGGCCGCATTGGGCAGGGCCTGGGCCAGGCGTGGCCAGCCGAGCATGCTGCGAGCCCAGTAGCGCTTGCGGGCGGCTTCGGACTGGCGGAATTCGCTGCCCTGGATGGGTAGGCGGCCACGTCGCACGCCTGCGTCATCGCGATAATCGGGAATGCCGGATGCAGTGCTGATACCGGCGCCGGTCAGTACCAATACCTTGCGATGGGAGAGCAGAAACTGCGCCAGCGCCGACAAGGTATCGGCGTGGGGCGATGGTGCGGCTCGGGGTTCGCCACGGGTAGCGACGTCAGCAGTGGCGGTCGCGGTGACGGTAACGGTAACGGTAACGGTGGGCGCCCCGTCCTCGGGCAGGCTCAGACTCTGGCTCATGGGAAACTCGCTGGACAATGACAACCGGCAGCGTACGCGAAATCGGTCCGGCGCGTCGGCCGCCGGGGCATTTCCAATTCCCGATCAGGCGCGACGTGGCACCTCATGGGGCGGCACCGCCTGCGCCAGCTCACCCAGGGCGCTGAGCAGCGCCGGTCGGCCGAACAGATAGCCCTGCCCTTCCTGGCAGCCCTCCTGCTCAAGGATGGCGCGCTGGGCTTCGGTTTCCACGCCTTCGGCCAGCACCGCCACATCCAGACTATGGCCCAGCGCCAGGATGGCACGCACAAAGGCCTTGGCCTGTTGGCTGGTTTCCAGCTCGCTGATGAAGCTGCGGTCCAGCTTGATCTTGTCGAAGGGGAAGGAACGCAGGGTCTCCAGCGAGGAATAGCCGCTGCCGAAATCGTCCATGGCGATGGTCACGCCCATGGCCTTGAGCTGCTGCAGCAGGTAGAGGGCGCGTTCGCGGTCGGCGATGATGGCGGTTTCGGTGACTTCCAGCTCCAGCCGCTGCGCTGGCAGGCCGCTGGCGGCCAGCACCGAGCGTACCTTTTCCACCAGGCCGGCATTGGACAATTGCAGGGCCGACAGGTTGACGGCGATGCGCGGCTGCAGATTCCATTGCGCCGCCTCGCGACAGGCGCGCTCCAGCACCCAGTCGCCGATGGCACCGATGGCGCCGCACTCTTCGGCCACCGGGATGAATACGGCCGGCGGGATCAGTCCCTGTACCGGATGCTGCCAGCGCAGGAGAACCTCATAGCCGGTGATCTCGTCGCAGCTGACGGCGCGTTGTATCTGGTAGTTCAGGAAGAACTCCCCGCGTTCCAGTGCAGTCCAGATATCGCGTGCCATGGCACGACGGGCGCGCGAAGCCTCGTCCATGCTGGCTTCGTAGAAGCAGATCTTTTCATCCATGCTCTTCTTGGCGCGATACATGGCGAGATCGGCATTGTTGAGCAATTGCCCGCGGTCACCCGCGTCGCCGGGAAACATCGCCACCCCCAGGCTGGCGCCGGGGACGATGTCGGTCTGCGCCAGGTGCAGCATGGAGGTCAGGGCGCGCTGCAGACGGCTGATGAAGTCCGCCAGATGGCGCTGCTGACGGAATACCTTGAAGGCGACGAATTCGTCACCGCCGAAGCGCGCCACGGTCTCGCCCTCGCCCACGGTGTTCTTGAGACGCTTCCCCAGTTCGGAGAGCAGCTGGTCGCCCACGCCATGACCGAAGGCATCGTTGATTTCCTTGAAACCATCCAGGTCGATGCTGACCACGGCCACTTGTTGCTGGCCGGCATGCAGGGTGGACATGGCTTCGTCCAGGCGTTCCAGGAAATGGACACGGTTGGGCAGGCCGGTCATGGCATCGTGCCGGGCCATGAAGAGGATTTTTTCGTTGGTTTCCAGTTGCTCGGTGCGGTCGCGGGTGATCTTGGCGAACCCCAGCAGGCGTCCATTTTCTTGGTAGATCGGATCGATCACCACGTGCGCCCAGAAACGTGAACCATCCTTGCGCACGCGCCAGCCCTCGTCCTCGAACTTGCCCTCGCGCAGGGCCAGGGCCAGGTTGGTGGCGGGCAGGCCAGCGAGACGATCCGGCTCTTCATAGAAGACCGAATAATGCTGGCCGATGATTTCGTCGGCGGTATAGCCCTTGAAGCGCTGGGCACCAGCATTCCAGCTGGCGACCACACCATCCGGACGCAGCATGTAGATGGCGTAGTCCTTGATCCGCTGCACCAGCAGCCGATAGGCGTTTTCCGAACCGAATTCGGTCAAGTCATTCTGCTGGCTCATCGCCCTTGCCCCCACTCCCCGATTTGCATGCCGTCCTGCCGGATCACCCTCATGGGCCGCAGGCGGCGGGCTGTTCAAGCCGTCATTGTACGCTGGCCCATTACCAGCACCGTGGTGCTAGCGCTACGCATGCTGGCGGGGATCAAGACGGAAGGTCGACACCAGGCTGGCCAGCGCAGCGGCCTGTTCCATCATCGAATTGGCGGCGGCGGCGGCCTCCTCGACCAGCGCCGAGTTCTGCTGCGTGGCCTCGTCCATGTGGGTGATGGCCAGGTTGACCTGGGTGATGCCGTGACTCTGTTCCTGGCTGGCATGCGAGATCTCGGCGACCACATCGGTCACCCGCCTCACGCTGTTGACCACGTTTTCCATCGTCACGCCAGCCTGCTGGACCAGGTTGCTGCCCTGGCCGATCTGCCCCACCGAGTCATTGATGAGTTCGGTGATTTCCTTGGCAGCGGTGGCGCTGCGTTGCGCCAGGTTGCGCACCTCCGACGCCACGACTGCGAAGCCGCGGCCCTGTTCACCGGCCCGGGCCGCTTCCACTGCCGCGTTCAAGGCCAGGATATTGGTCTGGAACGCGATACCGTCAATGACGCTGATGATGTCGACGATCTTGCGCGAGGAGGCATTGATACCTTCCATGGTACTCACCACCTGGCCCACGGCGACGCCGCCCTGGCTGGCCACTTCCGAGGCCGATACCGCAAGCTGGCTTGCCTGCCTGGCGTTGTCGGCGTTCTGTTTTACGGTGGACATCAGTTCTTCCATGGCGGAGGCGGTCTGCTCCAGGGCACCGGCCTGTTGCTCCGTGCGGGAAGACAGGTCCAGGTTACCGGTGGCAATCTCGGAGGAAGCCTGTTCGATGGTCTGGGTGCCTTCACGCACCTTGCCGACAATGGCGACCAGACTGTCTCGCATCTTCTTGATGGCCAGCAGCAGACTGGCGTTATCGCCGGGCCGCGTCACCACTTCAGAGGTCAGATCACCGGCAGCGATCTGCTGGGCGATGTCGGCAGCATAGGCGGGTTCACCGCCAAGTTGCTTGAGCAGGCTGCGGGTGATCAGTACGGCCACGATGATCGAGATGAACGTCACCAGCAAGGTGAGCGCGGCGACCACCATGGAACCGTGGGTCGCCATTTCCAGCGTGGAGTGATGCGCGCGGTCGTTTTCGGCGTCCACTTCCGCAATGACCTTGTTGATGTCCTGCACGATCTGGCGCCGCAGGGGACTGCATTCATTGACCAGGAAGTCACGGAACTCCTCGTTCTTCCCGCTTTCGCGATAGATGCGTGGACGCTTGAGTTCCTCGGCCATCTGCAGCAGCCCGGTCCGCACCTTGTCGAAGCCCTTGTTGCCGGCCATTTCCGGTTCGAGTTCGGCCAGGGCCTTGAGATAGATATTCTTCTGTTCATCGACGATGGCCAGTTCCTTGGCGGCATCGGCGTCGCTACGGAATACATAGGCATTGCGCGCCGCAAGGCCGGTCTGGTCCAGCGCCTCGCGCACCAGATAGAGCGGCACCAGGTGCCGGTCCTGGACGGCATCTGCGGCCTTGATGGAGGTCGTCAGTGACTGGATGCTGACCAGTGCAACGGCAGCCAGGATCATCGTCAGCACCAGCAGGACGGCAAACCCCAGCGATAACTTGGTCCCGATTTTCATATTCTTGAACACACTCATTGTTCCCCCTCGGATGTGATTGTTGGACATCGACCAATCCAGAGTGAATCAATCCATGCAGTGACTCACTATAGACAAAGGCGGGGTCGGGGGATCTAGGGCATTTCCCGATACGGATGAACTCCAGGACGGCGGGCAACAAAAAGGCGCCGGTGTTGCCACTGGCGCCTCTCCGATATCAGGTTCCGGTCTGACACGACCCTATCGATGTTCCGGTTGCTTTACTTGTTGTTTTTTCAATCTGCTGTGTCCTCCCGGCCAAGCATTCAGAGCTTTTCAGTCTCCCCGCTCTTGGGCTGCCACTTCATGAGCCGCTTCTCGATCACGCCCACGGCCAGGTCCAGCACCAGCGCGAAGACGGTCAGCACGACGATGCCGGCAAAGACGGTGTTGATGTCGAAGGTCCCTTCGGCCTGCAGGATCAGGTAACCGACGCCGCGCGCCGAGCCCAGGTACTCCCCCACCACCGCGCCGACGAAGGCCAGGCCGATGGAGGTGTGCAGGCTGGAGAACACCCACGAGGTGGCCGAGGGCAGGTAGACCGTACGCAGCAGCTGGCGCGCGTTGGCGCCCAGCATGCGGGCATTGGCCAACACCACCGGGCTGACTTCCTTGACGCCCTGGTAGACGTTGAAGAAGACAATGAAGAACACCAGCGTGACCGCCAGGGCCACCTTGGACCAGATGCCCAGGCCGAACCACATGGCGAAGATCGGGGCCAGGATCACGCGGGGCATGGAATTGGCGGCCTTCACGTAGGGATCGAGAATGGCCGAGGCGGTCGGCGACAGCGCCAGCCACAGGCCGATGCCCAGGCCGAAGACGGTGCCGATGACGAAGGCCAGCACGGTCTCGGTCAGCGTGATGAGCAGGTGTGAATAGATCTCGGCGGGGAAAGTGAGGGTGAAGAAGGTGGTATCGCCTAGGCCCACTTCCAGCGAGCCGCTACCCACCGTGAACCACTCCCAGATGCGCTGCGCCACCTTCAGCGGTTCGCCGAAGAAGAAGGCGGTCTGCGGATTGCGGGTGGCCACATGCCACACCAGCAGGACGATGGCCAATACCATCAGTTGCCAGAAGCGGATGTTCTTGTGATTCGGTTTCAGTAATTTCCACATGGTGCTGATTCTCTTCCCTGATCTTTTCCGGTACGGCTTACGCTGCGCGCTTTTGTTGTTGATAGCCCTTGAGCACTTCGTCGCGCAGCACGTCCCAGATCTGCTGGTGCAGTTCGACGAAGCGGGGATGCATGCGGATTTCGGCGACATCACGCGGGCGCGGCAGGTCGATCCTGAATTCGCCGATGGGGTGGGTGCCAGGGCCCGCGGCCAGCACGATCACGCGGTCGGACATGGCGATGGCTTCGTCGAGGTCGTGGGTGATGAAGAGCACGGCCTTCTTCTTGGCGTTCCACAGGTCCAGCACCTCGTTTTCCATCAACTGGCGGGTCTGGATATCGAGGGCCGAGAAGGGTTCGTCCATGAGGATGATGTCGGGGTCCAGGATCAGGGTCTGCGCCAGGGCCACGCGCTTGCGCATGCCGCCGGAGAGCTGGTGCGGGTAACGGTCGCCGAAGCCTTGCAGACCCACGCGGGCCAGCCATTGCTCGCCCAGTTCGGCAGCGGCCTTCTCGTCCTGGCCGCGATACTGCAGGCCGGCGATCACGTTCTGCAGCGCGCTGCGCCAGGGCATCAGCGCCTCGGCCTGGAACATGTAACCGGCGCGGCGATTGATGCCGGTGAGCTCTTCGCCGAATACCTTGACGCTGCCCGAGGAGGGTTGCAGCAGGCCGGCACCGACGTTGAGCAGGGTGGACTTGCCACAGCCGGTGGGGCCGACCACGGACACGAATTCGCCCGGTGCGATGGACAGGTCGGTATTGGCCACGGCGGTGTAGCGCTGGGAACGATCGTCCTTGGAGACGAAGGTGCAGGTGATGTTGTCGAACTGGAGGGCTGGCGTCATGGCGTCTGGGCTTCAGGGATTCAGGACTTCACTGCGTTACGGGCCGGCACGGCCGCGCTGGGTGATACACAGGCAAGCGCCCCGTTCAGATGCGCAAATGCCCGTTGCCGGGCATTTGCTGTGCATTCGCATCGGGTGGGAGCCTTGCTTCTTACTTGTACTTGGCGTTGGCCTTCTGCACGAAGGAATTGGTGAAGGTCTTGGAGAGGTCAATCTGTTTGTCGGCCAGCGAGGGCTCGAAGGCCTTGAGCGTGCGCAGGGCGGTATCGGGGCCACCTGGCGGGAAGTAGCCATCCGGCGAAATGGCCTGGCGCACCTTCATGAAGGCATCGATGTAGAGCGAACGGTCGCCCAGCAGGTAGCTCTCCGGCACGGCCTTGATGATGTCCGAGGGGCCGGCCTTCTGGATCCACTTCAGCGCGCGCACCATGGCGTTGGTCAGGGCTTGCGTGGTGTTGGGATACTTCTGGACGAAGGCCGCCGGAGCGTACAGGGTGGCGGCCGGCATCGGGCCACCGAAGACGTCGTTGGTGTCCTTCAGGGTGCGGGTGTCGGCGATGGTCTTGATCTCGTTGTGCTGTTCCAGCATGGAGATCACCGGGTCCAGGTTGGCGATGGCATCGATCTGGCCGGAGCGGATGGCCGAGATCGCACCGGCCGAGGCACCCACGCCGATGAAGGAGACGTCGGTGGGCTTCAGGCCGGCCTTGGCCAGCACATAGCTGGCCATGATGCTGGTGGATGAACCGGGTGCGGTCACGCCGATCTTCTTGCCCTTGAGGTCGGCCACGCTCTTGTAGTTGGGCATGGTCTTGTTGTTGGCGGCCAGCACGATCTGCGGCGCACGGCCTTGCAGCACGAAGGCGACGATGGCCTGGCCCTTGGCCTGCATGTTGATGGTGTGCTCGTAGGCGCCCGAGACCACGTCGGCGCTGCCGCCCACCATCGCCTGCAAGGCCTTGGCACCGCCGGCGAAGTCGGAAATCTCGACCTGCAGGCCTTCATCCTTGAAATAACCGAGCTGTTCGGCCACCGTCAGCGGGAGGTAATAGAACAGGTTCTTGCCACCGACGGCGATGGACACCTTGGGCTTTTCCAGTGCCTGTGCACCGGCACTGCCGTTGAAGGAAAAGTAGCCGGCCAGGAACAGGCCTGCGGCGATCAGCAATTGCTTCCAGCTCAATTTCATTATGTCTCCTCCGTGTGTGGATGGGGGTGCTGCGTTTTTGCTGCTTTATTGTCTGCAGCCAGTGCAGTGTTGGTCCGCAATCCCGTGCAGATTGCGCTACCGTTGCGTGCCGCTCAGACCACGCCGTGGTCGCGCAGCATCTTGATGTGGGCCTCATCATACCCCAGCGATTGCAGGATTTCATCGCTGTGGGCGCCCAGCTCGGGACCGAGCCACTTGGTCTGGCCGGGTGTCTCGGACATCTTGGGCGTGATGCCGGGCAGCTTGACCGGCGTGCCGTCGGCAAACTGGTGCTGCTCGAACATGTCACGCGCCAGGAACTGGGCGTCGCTCATCATGTCCTTGACCGAGTAGATCTTGCCGACCGGGACGTCGGCCCCCTGCAGCGTGGTCAGGGCATTGTCGATGGTCTGCGTGCTGCACCACTGCTGGATGGCCGCGTCGATCTCGGCGGTACGCGGGACGCGCCCGTCGTTGCGTGCCAGACCGGGGTCGCTGGCCATGTCTTCGCGACCGATGGCACTCATCAGGCGCTTGAAGATGGCGTCGCCATTGCCGGCGATGACGATGTTCATGCCGTCGCCCGTGGTGTAAGTGTTGGAGGGCACGATGCCGGGCAGCGCACCTCCGGTGCGCTCGCGGACCACGCCGGCAAAGTCGAACTCGGGGACCATCGATTCCATCATGTTGAAGACGGCCTCATACAAAGCCACATCCACCATCTGACCCTGGCCGGCGACGCAGTCGTCGCCCTGCTTGCCGTTCCAGCGGCCGCCTGTGACGTCGCGGTGGCGCAGCGCCATCATGGCGCCGATGACGCCGTGCAGGGCAGCGATGGAGTCGCCGATGGAAATGCCGATGCGCACCGGTGGACGATCCGGGTGGCCGGAAACGTAGCGGATACCGCCCATCGATTCGCCGATGGCGCCGAAGCCCGGCAGGTCGCGCAAGGGGCCGGTCTGGCCGTAGCCGGACAGGCGCACCATGATGGTGGCTGGGTTGATCTGCCTGAGGTCTTCATAGCCGAGCTTCCACTTTTCCAGCACGCCGGGACGGTAGTTCTCGATGATGACGTCGGCCTCCAGGGCGAGCTTGCGGGCGATTTCCTGGGCGCGCTCGTCCTTCATGTTGAGGGTGATGCTCTTCTTGTTGCGGGCCTGGACCGACCACCACAGCGAGGTGCCATCCTTGAGCACGCGCCATTGGCGCAGCGGGTCGCCGTTGCCGGGGGCTTCGACCTTGATCACATCGGCGCCGAATTCGGCCAGCATGCGCGAGCAGAACGGGCCTGCAATCAGCGTACCGAGTTCCAGTACCTTGATGCCGGCCAGCGGGCCGGGCTTGGATGTGCCTGTGCTCATCGTGCTTGCACCGGATGGCTGACGCGCTGCGGCGCGGCCGATCCGGTGATCTCCTCCTGATCGTGATGCCGGACCTGGCTCTTGTCGGGTAGTGGCCAGTGTCCTGAAATGCGTGGGTTGGTGTGCAGTCCGGTGCGCAGGGTTGCTGCGCTGTCGCCTGCGGCAGCCTCCGGGGGTACCGGCCGGCTGGCAGTCGTCATTCTATTGCAGCATGGACTGGATGTCGCGCATTTTGACCTTCATCGTCGACCTCATGCCTGCAAGTTTTTCATCTGAAAACCTGCCCGGCCTCACGTCGTGCGGCGGTCCAGCATGGCGCGGGCGATGGTGCCGGCATCCACGTATTCCAGCTCGCCGCCGACCGGGACGCCCCGTGCCAGGCGGCTGACCTTGAGGCCACGGGCCTTGAGGGTTTCGCTGATGTAGTGGGCGGTGGCTTCGCCTTCGTTGGTGAAGTTGGTGGCCAGCACCACTTCGGTGACCACGCCATCGGTGGCGCGGGTGATCAGCTTTTCGAGATGGATGTCACGCGGGCCGATGCCGTCCAGCGGCGAGAGGCGCCCCATGAGGACGAAATACAGGCCCTTGAAGGTCAGCGTCTGCTCGATCATGACCTGGTCGGAGGGCGACTCCACCACGCAGAGCTGGGTATGGTCGCGCTGGCTGTCCTGGCAGGTCTCGCAGATGACCTGCTCGGTGAAGGTGTTGCACAACGCGCAATGACGGATGGTATCGAGCGCCTGCGCCAGCGACTTGCTGAGCTCGGCAGCGGCGTCGCGATCATGCTGCAGCAGGTGGTAGGCCATGCGCTGCGCGGTCTTGGGCCCGATGCCGGGAAGCCGGCGCAGCGATTCGGTGAGGACGGTGAGACTGGAGGGCGTTTTCAATTGCGGTCTACGGAATAGCGGAAGGCTTCCAGCGCCTCGGCGGTCATCGAAGGCACGAATTCGATGATCTCGTATTCGGCCACGCCCCCGATGAAGAAGGGATCAGACTCCATGATGGCTTCGATCTCGGCACGATCGGCGCAATCGGCAATGATGATGCCGCCGGTGCGCGGAACCTTGCGGCCCGACATCAGGAACACGCCGTCGGCATATTGCTGGTTCAGGAATTTCTTGTGCGCGGTCAGCAGGGAGTCGATGTCGCCTGCCGGCTTGGTGTACGTGATCGAGACGATGAACATGGTGCATCCCCTAAACAATCGTGCATTCCGTCAACATCATGGATGTCTTGCTTTACCGCAGCGATCGTGGCGGCCCGGCATGCATGCGCGGGCCGCACCGACCTCAGAACGGCATCTTGAAGCCCGGGGGCATCGGCATGCCGGCAGTGACGCCGGACATCTTTTCCTGGGCGGTGGCTTCAGCCTTGCGCACGGCGTCGTTGAAGGCGGCGGCGACCAGGTCTTCCAGCATGTCCTTGTCGTCAGCCAGCAGCGACGGATCGATGGAGACACGCTTGACATCGTTCTTGCAGGTCATCACGACCTTCACCAGGCCGGCGCCGGACTGGCCTTCCACCTCGATGTTGGCCAGTTGTTCCTGGGCCTTCTTCATGTTGTCCTGCATGGCCTGTGCTTGCTTCATCAGACCTGCGAGTTGACCTTTCATCATGCTCATGCTCCTTGTTTCAATTTCACGGGATTCTATCGCGTTTGCGGAAGCGCCCGGCAATCCGGTCGGTCCTTCCGTTCCTGCTTCACAACGCCTGGATCGACCCCGGCACGATGGTGGCGCCGAATTCGCGCATCATGGTCATCACGAAGGGGTCGCTGGTCATCTTCTGTTCAGCCTTGCGCTGGCGCTCGGCGCGTTCGGCTTCGGCCACCGCGTTGGCCGTGTCGGCGACGGCGCCGAGTTCGGTTTCCACGCGGATTTCCTTGCCGAAGCGTTCTGACAGGGCGGCCACCAGTTTTTCCACGCTGCCCGAGGAACGCAGGGTGTCGAGGGGGATGCGCAGGTGGAAGCAGACATTGCCACCATTGAGCGCTTCGCAGCGCACCAGTTCGCTCTGGAACGCCATCTGATGGGCCACACCGCGCAGTGCCAGGCTGGCGGCCAGGCTGGGCCAATGGCCGTCCCAGCCCAGTTCAGCGGCGATGCGGGCGGTTTCCTGTTGCTGTGCGGGTGTGGCGGCCGGACGCTGGGGTGCGACGGGCGCGGCCGGTGCAGCCGGTGCGACGGCGACAGCGGGCTCAGTTTTTTTTTCAGCCGCGAAGCCAGCGGGTGGCATCGTGTCGACGCGTGCATCCTCTTCCCAGGGCGGGATGGCGTCGAAGGGCGGCGGTTCGGGCATGTCCGGCATGTCCGACGCCAGCGGCGCGGCGGCACGCGGAGCCGAAGCAGCCGGGGCGGCAGCGGTGGATACCACCTGCGCGGCGCCCCCAGCAGGCGCCGACGCTGGTGTCGGCGCAGGTGTTGGACGAGCAGCAGGAGCCTTGCCGTTCTTGCCGACGCGGGCTGCCATCAGCGCTGCCTCGCGGGCCGATGCCGGGGCTGCAGGGGCAGCACGCGTAGCAGGTGCGGCTGAAGCTGTTGCAGGTGCTGCGGATGCGCTTGCTGCGGCCGGTGCATTCAGTGCAGTCGGCACGGTCGGCGCTGGCGCTGCTGCCGGGGCCTGCACGCGGGCGACCGGGGCGCTGGTCACGGCCGCCTGCGGCGCCATCAGTGGGGCCGCCTGGCGCGGTGCAGCCGGGCGCGCCGCGGCTGGTGCTGCTGCGGCCGGTACCGGGCCGGAGGCAGTGGCGCTGACCGGACGGAAGGCCAGCATGCGCAAGAGCGTCATGCTGAAGCCGGCGCATTCGTCCGGGGCCAGGCCCAGTTCATTGCGGCCGTGCACGGCAATCTGGTAGAACAGCTGCACGTGCTCGGGACTGAACTGGGTCGCCAGGCGCAGGATATCTTCGCGGTTGGGCAGGTCCTCGGCCAGTGCAGCGGGTACGGCCTGCGCCAGCGCGATCTGGTGCAGCAGCGTCCCCAGGTCTTGCAGCGCGGCATTGTAGGACAGGCTGCGGGTCGCCATGTCGTCGGCCACACCCAGCAGTGCGGCGCCATCCTGCACGGCCAGGGCGTCGAGGACGCGGATCAGGTAGGACTGGTCCAGCGCGCCCAGCATGCCCTGCACGGCTTCCAGGGTGACCCGGCCGGCGGCATAGGCGATGGCCTGGTCGGTCAGCGACAGCGCATCGCGCATGGAGCCCGAGGCCCCCTGCGCCAGCAGGCGCAGCGCGGGGGGATCGAACGCGATGCCTTCCTGGTTCAGGATGTTGTCGAGATGGCTGATGATGTGGCCGGGCGGCATCTGCTTCAGGTTGAATTGCAGGCAGCGCGACAGCACGGTCACGGGAATCTTTTGCGGATCTGTGGTGGCGAGGATGAACTTGATGTGCTCGGGCGGCTCTTCCAGCGTCTTCAGCATGGCGTTGAAGGCGTGGTTGGTGAGCATGTGCACTTCGTCGATCATGTAGACCTTGAAGCGGGCGTTGGACGGCGCGTAGATGGCCTGTTCCAGCAACTGCGCCATCTCGTCCACACCGCGGTTGGAGGCGGCGTCCATCTCAATGTAGTCGACGAAGCGGCCGGCATCGATGGCCACGCAGGCTTCGCACACGCCACAGGGAGCCGCGGTGATGCCGCCGTTGCCATCCGGGCCGACGCAATTGAGCGATTTGGCCAGGATGCGCGAGAGCGTGGTCTTGCCTACGCCACGGGTCCCGGTGAACAGATAGGCGTGGTGCAGCCGCTGCTGTTCCAGCGCGTGCGTCAACGCGCGCACGACGTGTTCCTGGCCTACCAGGGTGTCGAAGCTGCGGGGACGATATTTACGGGCGAGAACTTGATAGGACATGAGGTGGCTGCAGTCGGCTTTTTGGCTCAGGGGGGCATTTTAAGCTATTTCGCCGCCCGTATCGCCTTTGCCTGCATGCACTGCCGCCGCCAGCCCCCGCTGACTGGATCAGGGCGCGGCGCGGCGCGCCTTCTTGCGCTCGTACATGGCTGCATCGGCGGCGCGCTGCAGGGCAGCCAGGTCAGGGTGCCGCGCTGCATCGTACTGCACCGCACCGACGCAGTAGTCCAGCTGATACTGGCGCTGGCCGCTCTGGTTGAAGGCTTGCACCGCCTGCTGCAGATGCTGCAGGACGACGACCGAATCGTCCAGGGAAGTATTGGTCAGGAAGACCGCGAATTCGTCACCGCCCAGGCGCCCGATGACATCGGATTCGCGCAGGTTGGCCATAAGCAGGCCGGCGAAATCGGTCAGGGCCTGATCGCCTTCGGAATGCCCGAAGCGGTCGTTGATCTGCTTGAAATGATTCAGGTCGAAGTTGAGCACGCAGGCGGCATGGCCGATGCGCCGGGCGTTGGCCAAGGCATGCCGGGCCAGCGCCTCGAAGCCGCGCCGGTTCGAGACCCCGGTAAGGTCGTCGATGGTGGCCAGTTTCACGGCAGCCAGTTCCTGTTCGACCATGGCAGCCAGGTCCTTGAGCAGGGATTGCTCATCGACATCGAAATTGCGGGGGACCATATCGACCAGGCACAAGGTACCCAGGGTAAAGCCGCTTTCACTCTTGATGGGACACCCGGCGTAGAACCGGATGAAGGGTTCGCCGGTGACCTGGGGATTGGTGGCGAAACGCGCATCGAGCCGGGCGTCGGGAACGATGGTCAGGTCTTCGCTCAGGATGGCATGGGCGCAGAAGGAAACGTCACGCGAGGTCTCGGTGGCATCGCCCAGTCCCACGCAGGACTTGAACCACTGACGATGGACATCGACCAGCGACACCACCGCCATCGGCACATCGAACAGGCGCCGCGCCAGGCGGGTCAGGCGGTCGAAGCGCTCTTCCCTGGGCGTATCGAGGATGCGCAGCGAATGCAGGGCGTCGATGCGGGCAGCTTCATTGACGGGTAGCTCGGCAATTATCATGATTCATCAACGCGGATGGACGTGGTTGCCCAGGTTAACGGCAGGCTGCGGCTCACTTTAACCCCAAATTTTTCGAGAAACAAGATTTAGAACTCATTTCATAAATAGTCGTGAGATGCGTTCTGCCCAGAAAGGGCGCTGGCAAGGCGCGCGACGCGTCGTGTGGTGGGTGCCACACGCAAGGAGCGCAACGCGGCCAGCGCCCTTTCTGGGCAGAACCCGGAGGGAGCGGCCCGTTTGGGCGAATTGCTGCGTTACGAATTTGGGTCAAGACGCCCAGTCTTGACCCAAATTCGCGCCTTGCACTTCATCCCAAACGGGACTCGCTCGCACTCGCGCCTATTTATGAAATGAGTTCTAGTTATGCACAAGAAGCGCGGACATCGCTCTCGCCCGCTTCCCATTGCCTGACATCGAACAGCAGGCCTCCCCTACCTCGGCCCGCCGTCAGGCGCCAGATCCATCGACGCTGTCGTGCCACCCTGCGGATGCCCTTGCTACGAAGGCTTTCCTCAGATCAGCAACTTTTAGCCGTCACTTCTTGGCGGCCGCCGGCTCTTCAGCCATCTTGTCAGCCTTGGCGGCGGGCTCCTTGCCCTTGTTCTCAGCGTGCGGGGATTTGGCGGCCTTACCCGAGCGGGCCGCCGCGTCGCCGGGCGCTCCGGACTTAGGCTGACCGTTCACCGTCAGGCCATTGGCAGACAGCTTCGCGGCGGCCTTGTCCTTGATGCCCTTGACCCTGGCCTGCAGGTCGCTCCAGTCCTTGAAGCTGCCGCCCTTCTGGCGTTCATCCAGGATGCGCCTGGACATGGAGGGACCGATTCCGCGTACGCCGTCGAGGGCGGCCTGATCGGCCTTGTTGACGTCCACCTCGGCCAGGGCGAGACCGGTAGCGACGAAAAAGCTCAGTACGAACAACAGGGTTTTCTTCAACATGATGCGTCCTTTCGACTTTCTGGATTGAGGGAAAAAACAAAGGGCAGCGCATCCGGAAATGCGCTGCCCATCCTCAACGAAAGTCACAGCAGCCTGTTGACAGTAATCCAGCTAGAAAACCGCTCTCAAATCACCCTGCCAGCAATTCCTCGCGGGTCACGGTGGCAGTACCGAGCTTGCCGACCACAATGCCTCCGGCACGATTGGCCATGGTGACGGCATCCACCAGCGAAGCACCTGCGCCCAGCATCACGGCGAGAGTACCGATGACGGTATCGCCTGCGCCAGATACGTCGAACACTTCACGCGCCATGGTGGGGAAGTGAGTGACTTCGCCATCGCGGTACAAGCTCATGCCTTCTTCCGAACGGGTCAGCAGCAAGGCTTCGAGGTCCAGTTCGGTACGCAGTTTCTGGGCGCGTGCGGTAAGGTCTTCCTCGTTCTTCCACTGGCCGACGATGCGCACCATCTCCGACTTGTTGGGCGTGAGGATGGAGGCACCGGCATAGGGCGTGAAATCGTCGCCCTTGGGATCGACCAGGATGCGCTTGCCCAGCTTCTTCGCGGTGGCGATCATCTCGGCGACGTTGACCAGCCCGCCCTTGGCGTAATCGGAAAAGACGATGACGTCGTAATCGGCCACCAGCGAGTTGAACTGGGTCAGCTTGTCGCGCAGGACCGTGTCGGTAGGCGCCTCTTCGAAGTCGATGCGCACCAGCTGCTGCTGGCGGCCGATCACGCGCAGCTTGACGATGGTGGCGATGCTGGGGTCGCGGTTCAGGTGGCTGTCGATGCCCATCTCGCGCAGCATGTTCTCCATCACGCGCGCCGGCTCGTCGTCGCCGGTGACGCCCAGCAGCGCCGTCCTGGCTCCCAGGCTGGCCGTATTGCGTGCCACGTTGGCGGCGCCACCCAGGCGCTCCTCGCGGCGTTCCACGCGCACCACCGGAACCGGGGCTTCGGGAGAGATGCGGTTGACTTCGCCGAACCAGTAGCGGTCCAGCATGACATCGCCCACGATGAGGATGCGGGCGGAATCCCAGGCGGAAGAGAGGTCCTTGTTCACGTTATTGTCCACGCGCTTGAAGAGTGCGGCCGATGCCGTAGTATTCGATGCCGCTGTCGGCCATGAGCTGCGGATCGAACAGGTTGCGGCCATCGAAGATGACCGGGGTCTTCAGTGCCGCCTTGACGCGCTCGAAATCGGGGCTGCGGAAGGCCTTCCATTCGGTGACGATGGCCAGGGCGTCGGCACCTTGCAAGGTGTCATTGGGCGACGCGGCGAAACGGATCTTCTGCAACAACTGCGTATCCTCGGCGAAGTCCAGTTCCAGCACGCGGCCGGCTTCCTTCATGGCCACCGGATCGTAGACGGCCACGCTGGCGCCGCGTCGTACCAGTTCGCCGATCAGCACCCGCGACGACGCTTCGCGCATGTCGTCGGTATTGGGCTTGAAGGCCAGGCCCCAGATCGCGAAGTGCTTGCCCGTCAGGTCTTCGCCGAAGCGGGTGACGATCTTCTTGCCCAGCACGTGCTTCTGGCGATCGTTGACACGCTCGACGGCCTGCAGGATCAGCAGTTCCTGGTCGTAGTCGCGGGCGGTACGTTCCAGCGCCTGCACATCCTTGGGGAAGCAGGAGCCGCCATAGCCGCAGCCGGCATACAGGAAGCTGTGACCGATACGCGGATCGGAACCGATGCCGTGACGCACCGACTCGATATCGGCACCGACCCGATCGGCCAGGTTGGCCAGCTCGTTCATGAAGGAAATGCGCGTGGCCAGCATGGCGTTGGCGGCGTATTTGGTGAATTCGGCCGAGCGCACGTCCATCCAGTAGGTGCGCTCATGGTTACGGTTGAAGGGCGCGTAGAGCTTCTTCATCAGCTTCTGCGCGCGCAGACCATCGGCGCTCTGGTCGTGACCGATCACGATGCGGTCAGGGCGCATGAAGTCTTCTACCGCAGCGCCTTCCTTGAGGAATTCCGGATTGGAGACCACCGAGAAGCTGGCATCGGTCGTGCCGCGCTGTGCCAGTTCCTCGGCGATGGCGGCCTTGACGCGGTCAGCCGTGCCCACCGGCACGGTGGACTTGTCGACCACCACCTTGAAGCCTTCCATGTGACGGCCGATGTTGCGGGCGGCGGCCAGCACGTATTGCAGGTCGGCCGAGCCGTCTTCGTCGGGCGGGGTACCCACCGCGATGAACTGGATATCCCCGTGGGCCACGCTGGCGGCCACGTCGGTGGAAAACTGCAGGCGGCCGGCGGCACGGTTGCGCGCCACCACTTCGTCCAGACCAGGTTCGTGGATGGGAATGCCGCCGTTGTTGAGAATGTCGACCTTGCGCTGGTCGAGGTCCAGGCAGAACACGTCGTTACCGAGTTCGGCCAAACAGGCGCCGGTCACCAGGCCAACGTAGCCTGTGCCGATGATGGTGATTTTCATGGGATATCCAGAGTTTCAGGTACGGCCGAAAGGCCTCAGTTCATCACGTTCAATTCTTCGGTGCGCCGCGGAGGGTAAGTTTCCCACTGGCTGCAGCCAGGGCATTGCCAGTAGAACTGGCGTGCTTTGAAACCGCAATGGCTACACTGGTAGCGGGCAAGCTTCTGAGTATACCCATGCACCAAGGTCTTGACCACCGCCAGCTCCGGACGCACGGTCTGGGGCGCACTCATCATGCGGGCTTCCAGGAACTTGTCCAGGCCCAGCAGCGTGGGCGTACGACGCAGCTCCTCGCTGACCAGAACGTTGGCGGCATCGATGCCATCGGCGTCGAGGACGGCCTTGAAGACCACTTCCAGCAAGTCGATCGACGGCGCTTCGGCGAGGTAGGCGCGCAGCAGGTTGATACCCTCCTGCGGGCGGCCCACGGCGATATAGCCATCCATCAGGCGCTGCGCCACCAGGGCAGTATGCGGCACGCTCTGGTGCTCCACACGGCGCCAGGTTTCCAGAGCGCCCTCGATGTCGCCACGGGCGCGCAGCGCGTCGCCCATCAGCATGGTGGCGCGTACGCTCTTGCGGTCAGCGGCCAGGGCCTTGTCCAGCAGGGACATGGCGGCATCGGTATTGGTGCGCACCAGTTCGTCGGCAGCCAGTTCGCAATAGAACTGGGCGATCTCACGCTGGCGGCCACCGGCGCCGGTGGCCTGCAGGATCTCGGCCGCGGCGATGGCGCGGGTCCACTCCTTCTCGCGCTGGTAGATTTCCAGCAGGGCGCGACCGGCCTGGGCGCTGTAGGGGGTGTCGATGAGCTTGTTGAAGGTTTCCTCGGCGCGGTCCAGCAGGCCGGCCTTCAGATAATCCTGGCCCAGTTCATACAGGGCATGTCCGTGGTGCTCGGCCGGCAGGTCCGGGCGCGCCAGCAGGTTCTGGTGCACGCGGATGGCGCGTTCGGTCTCGCCGCGGCGGCGGAACAGGTTGCCCAGGGCAAAGTGCAGTTCTACCGTTTCCGGGTCCAGCTTGACGATTTCGATGAAGGCGTCGATGGCCTTGTCGGGTTGCTCGTTGAGCAGGAAGTTGAGGCCCTTGAAATAGCCGCGTGGCAGGGTACGCGATTCGGACAGCAACTGGTTGATGTCGACCCGCGCGGCAATCCATCCGAGTCCGAAGAAGACCGGGATGCCGAGCAACCACCAAAATTCAAATTCCATAAAGAGAGAGGGGCAATTAGAGGATGTGCTGCGCTGTTATCACGCTGTCTGGCTGTGGCGGCTGGGCCTGTGCCTGGACCAGGTCTTCCTGGGCCTTCTGGATCTGGGCCAGGGTCTTCTTGTAGCGCGAGGCTTCGCGACGATGGCGCAAGACCAGCGGCACCATGGCCAGCACGCCCAGTACCGCGCCGACCACGAAGAAGGCCAGCAGGACCAGCACCAGCGGGTCGCTGCGCTCATAGCCGAGGAAGAAATGCATGGTCACTTCCTGGGTGTTGCGCAGGGCGAAGAAAAAGAAGAACACGAACAGGATGGCCGCGATCAATCGGGAGAGTATTTTCATGGCGTAATCCTTTCTGGCGGGTCAGTGTGCTGCCCGGAAGGCCGCCTGCGCACCTCGCGGCGGGGCGTGCCGGATCGCAATTATTGCGCTGGCCGGAAAAATCGGGCCTGTTTCGCTCGCTTTCCAGGTCAATCCAGGTCAAATGCGGATTGTACGTGAAAAAAAACGGCATCCAAAGATGCCGTTCATTTTGTTGATCTGCCTTTACACCCGCTCAGCGTGCGCTGGGCAGGTGCAAGGTATCAACGATTACTGCAGCCTGACATCGCCATCAAAGAAGCTGGCGACAAGAACTGCCTGGTCACAGGCCAAGCCGGTTCAATCCTCGCGGATTGGCTGGCCGACCATCGCATCGACGCGTTCGCGCAATTCCTTGCCGGGCTTGAAGTGCGGCACCCGTTTTTCGGGAACCATCACCTTGTCGCCAGACTTGGGATTGCGGCCGATACGCGGCGGACGGCGGTTGAGCGCGAAGCTGCCAAAACCACGGATCTCGATGCGCTGGCCGGTCGCAAGTGCGTCGACCATGGCATCGAGGATGGTCTTGACCGCGTAATCCGCATCCTTGGCGACAAGTTGCGGATAACGCTCAGCCAGACGGGCGATCAGCTCCGACTTCGTCATCGTGACCGGAAGATCAGTTCTTGTTGTCGAGCTTGGCCTTCAGCAGCGCGCCCAGGCTGGTGGTGCCCGAAGCAGCGTTGGAGTCAGCCGACATCTTCTGCATGGCTTCCTGGGTCTCGGCGTTGTCCTTGGCCTTGATCGACAGCTGGATGCTGCGCGCCTTGCGGTCGATGTTGATGACCAGGGCTTCGACGGAATCGCCAACCTTCAGGTGGGTACCGGCATCTTCCACGCGGTCGCGGGAGATTTCGGATGCACGCAGGTAGCCTTCGACTTCGTCGTTCAGCTGGATCACAGCACCCTTGGGCTCAACCGACTTGACGGTACCGGTCACCAACGCACCCTTGTCGTTCAGGGCGGCGAAGTTGTTGAACGGGTCGCCTTCCAGTTGCTTCACGCCCAGGGAGACGCGCTCGCGTTCCACGTCGATGGCCAGAACAACGGCTTCCAGCTCGTCGCCCTTCTTGAACTTGCGCACGGCTTCTTCGCCAGCTTCGGTCCAGGACAGGTCGGACAGGTGCACCAGGCCGTCGATGTTGCCCGGCAGGCCGATGAACACGCCGAAGTCGGTGATCGACTTGATGGAACCCTTGACCTTGTCGCCCTTCTTGTGGCTCATGGCGAAGTCGTCCCACGGGTTCGGCTTGCACTGCTTCATGCCCAGGGAGATACGACGACGCTCTTCGTCGATTTCCAGAACCATGACTTCGACTTCGTCGCCCAGCTGGACAACCTTGTTCGGGGCCACGTTCTTGTTGGTCCAGTCCATTTCGGAGACGTGCACCAGGCCTTCGATGCCTTGTTCGACTTCTACGAATGCACCGTAGTCGGTCAGGTTGGTGACCTTGCCGAACAGGCGGGTGCCTTGCGGGTAGCGACGCGACAGACCGGTCCACGGATCGTCGCCCAGTTGCTTCACGCCCAGGGAGACGCGGTTCTTCTCTTGATCGTACTTGAGGACCTTGGCGGTGATCTCTTGGCCAACCGACAGCACTTCCGACGGGTGACGCACGCGACGCCATGCCAGGTCGGTGATGTGCAGCAGGCCGTCGATGCCACCCAGGTCAACGAACGCACCGTAGTCGGTGATGTTCTTGACGATACCGGTGACGACGGTGCCTTCCTTCAGGGTTTCCATCAGCTTGGCGCGCTCTTCGCCCATGGAGGCTTCGATCACGGCACGGCGCGACAGAACGACGTTGTTGCGCTTGCGATCCAGCTTGATGACCTTGAATTCCAGGGTCTTGCCTTCGAACGGGGTGGTGTCCTTGACCGGACGGGTGTCGACCAGCGAACCCGGCAGGAAGGCACGGATGCCGTTGGTCAGAACGGTCAGGCCGCCCTTGACCTTGCCATTGACGGTACCGGTGACGATCTCGCCGGACTCCATCGCCTTTTCCAGCGAGAGCCACGATGCCAGACGCTTGGCCTTGTCGCGCGACAGGATGGTGTCGCCGAAGCCGTTTTCCAGCGATTCGATCGCAACGGAGATGAAGTCGCCGACGTTGACTTCGACTTCGCCGTTGTCGTTCTTGAATTCTTCAACAGGGATGAATGCTTCCGACTTCAGGCCGGCGTTGACGATCACGAAGTTGTGATCCAGGCGCACGACTTCTGCCGAGATGACTTCACCCGAACGCATGTCCTGACGCGACAGCGATTCTTCAAACAGAGCAGCAAATTCGCTGGAGGTATCAACACCTGCAGCGATAACGGTAGTGGTAGACATAAAAGAAAGTAAGAAAGATTGGCCGGTATCCGTACGATGCAATCGTCCCGACTTGCACTGCCGTCTGCGTTGCCGCCGATGGCATGGATACTGGGTTAGGTTTATCAACACCCGTCAGACTTTGCATCTGCCGGGCACCAATGGCACTACGGGTACAACAAGGACTTGCCCATGATGGCAGCGAAAGGCGCTTTTTCAAGCAGATTCAGGCGCTTTCAATGCCCCAGGGCAGCGTACCAGCTGAGTACCTGCTGCACCGCTTCGTCAGCGGTCATGTCGGATGTATCCAGGTGATATGCGCCCTCCGCAGGCTTCAAGGGGGCCGACGAGCGACTCATGTCGCGTTCGTCACGTTCCTTCAAATCTCTGGAGAGGTCTTCGATATTAGCAGAAAAACCCTTGTCAATCAATTGCTTATAGCGTCTTGTGGCGCGCGCTTCCACACTGGCGGTCAAAAACACCTTCAGACGGGCGTTGGGGAAGATGACGGTACCCATGTCGCGACCATCGGCCACCAGGCCGGGGGATTTCCTGAATGACAACTGCAGGCCGTACAAGGCCTGGCGCACGGTGATCAGGGCGGCGATGCGGGAGGCGGTATTGCCGACCTCTTCGGCACGGATGGCCTGGGTCACGTCTTCATTGGCCAGGAAGATGTGGGCGCCATCGAAATGGCAGTGCAGGTGCTCGGCCGCCTTGGCCAGCGCATGCTCGTCGTCCAGGGCGATGCCGCGCCGCAGCACGGACAGCGCCGTCAGGCGGTACAGCGCGCCCGAATCCAGGTAATGGAAACCGAGTTGCTGGGCTACCTTCTGGGCCACGGTGCCCTTGCCCGAGGCGGTGGGACCATCAATGGCGATGACCGGTATCTTTGCTTTTTCCATGGCCTGAACCCTCTATCAGTGAATAATTTGGTGCAATTTCTCGTTACTACAGGGTTTATCAGATCAAGGTTTGCTCGGCAATCTTTTTGAAGACGTCGAAGTAATCCGGGAAGGTCTTGGCCACGCATTTGGGGTCATTGATGCGCACTCGGTTGCCACGCCGCAATGCACCATCCAGCGATGCCAGGGAGAAACACATGGCCATGCGATGGTCGTCATAGGTGTCGATGGCGGCGCTGCCGATCTCGGCCGGCGGCGTCACCTTCAGGTAGTCGGCGCCCTCCTCCACCTCGGCGCCGAGCTTGCGCAGCTCAGTGGCCATGGCAGCCAGGCGGTCGGTTTCCTTGACACGCCAGCTGGCGATATTGCGCAAGGTGCTGGGGCCGTCGGCATAGAGCGCGGCCACGGCGATGGTCATGGCGGCATCGGGAATATGGTTGAAATCGGCTTCGATGGCCTTCAGGGGGCCGTTGGACGAGGCCTCGATCCAGTTCTCACCCATGGTAATGGTGGCTCCCATCTGCTGCAGCGCCTCGACGAAGCGCACATCGCCCTGGATGCTGTCGCGGCCCACCCCTTCGACCCGGATCGGGCCGCCGGTGATGGCGCCGGCTGCCAGGAAGTAGGAGGCCGAGGACGCATCGCCCTCGACGTGGATGCTGCCCGGGCTGCGGTAGTGCTGGCCGGGCTGGATGATGAACTGTTGCCAGCCATCACGCTCGACCTCGACGCCGAAGCGGCGCATCAGGTTCAGGGTGATCTCGATGTAGGGCTTGGAAATGAGCTCGCCGACCACGTCGATCTGCATCGCCTCTTCGCGCGCCATCAAGGGCGCCGCCATCAGCAAGGCGGTCAGGAACTGGCTGGACACATTGCCGCGCACCTTCATGCGCGAGGAGCTCAGCTGGCCACGACGGATGTGCAGCGGTGGATAACCCGGGTTGCCGGTGTAGTCGATGCGCATGCCGACCGCATTGAGGGCATCGACCAGGTCGCCGATGGGGCGCTCATGCATGCGCGGCACGCCGTGCAGCGTGTAGTCGCCACCCAGCACGGCCAGCGCGGCGGTGAGCGGGCGGATGGCGGTGCCGGCATTGCCCATGAAGAGATCGGCCTGGTGCACCGGCAGCACGCCGTTGACGCCATGCACGATGTAATCCTGGGTGCCTTCGATCTGCTCCCACTTCACGCCCAGGGTCTGCAGGGCCATCAGCATGACCAGGGTATCGTCGGAGGCCAGCAGGTCGAAGATACGGGTGGTGCCGCCGGACAGCGCCGCCAGCAGCAGGATGCGGTTGGAGATGCTCTTGGAGCCGGGCAGCTTGACCGTGCCTTGCACGTGGTGCACCGGAGTCAGGTCGATATGACGGGGGTAGGAAGGCTGTTTCATCGTGATTCGTTTTCGGTGGATGAATCGGGCCGCCGCAGCGGCACGCAAAGTTTCACTATTCTGCCGGCCAGGCTGGCTCAGCCGTTCTTGCGTTCGGCAGCCTCGATGGCGGCGGCCCATTGCTGGCGCGCATCGCGGGCACTGGCATAGACCTGTTCCAGCGCGGGGCCATCGCTATTGGCGATCATCTCGCGGATGGCCTGCAATTGCACCAGATAGGCATCGACTTCGGTCAACAGGGCATCGCGGTTGGCCAGTGTGATGTCGCGCCACATCTCGGGCGAAGAAGCAGCGATGCGGGTGAAATCGCGAAAACCGCTGGCCGCATACTGGAACAGCGTGTCCGCATGCGGCTTGGCGGCGATATCGTCCACCAGCGCAAAGGCCAGTACATGCGGCAGATGGCTGACCGAGGCGAACACCGCATCATGCTCCTGCGGCGAAAGACGATGGATGACGGCACCACAGGCGCGCCAGGCGGCGGCGACCGTTTCCACGTCCTGCGCGGCGTTCTCGGGCAAGGCGGTGATGACCACCTTCTTGCCTTCGTAGAGGTCGGCCAGGGCGGCTTCCGGACCATGCTGCTCACGCCCGGCGATTGGATGGGCGGGGACGAACTGGCTGATGCGCGCACCCAGCGCCTTGCGGGCTGCGGCGACCACGTCGCCCTTGGTGCTGCCAGCGTCGGTAACGATGGCCTCCGGTGCCAGGTAGGGTGCGATGGAGGCCAGGATGGCCTCGGTCTGGGCCACCGGGGCGGCCAGCAGGATCAGGTCGGCCCCATCGACTGCGGCCGCCGGGTCGGTGGCAACGCTATCGATCAGACCCAGTTCGCGGGCACGCTCCAGGCTGGCCGTGGAGCGACCGACGCCGACGATGTGGGCGGCCTGGCCGGCACGGCGCAGCGCCAGGGCAAACGAGCCGCCGATGAGGCCCACGCCGAAGATGACGACTTTCTTGAACACGGTGGACTCGGACGGTAAAGGTGTCAGGACAGCCGGCACTTACAGGCCCAGCGGATAGGAGCCCAGCAGCTTGAAGAAGGCAGCATTCTGGCGCAGTTCCTCCAGCGCCTGGGCGACCTTCTCGTCCTGCTCGTGACCTTCCAGGTCGACGTAGAAATAGTATTCCCACGCGCCCATGCGGGCCGGCCGCGACTCGAAGCGCGTCATCGACACGCCATGACGCGCCAGTGGCGCCAGCAGGTTGTAGACCGCCCCCGCCTTGTTGGGCACCGACAGCACGATGGAAGTCTGGTCACGGCCGGAGGGCGCCGTACGCAGACGGCCGATGATGGCGAATCGGGTGCGGTTGTGCGGGTCGTCCTGGATGTGTGCGTTGACGGTCTGCAGGTTGTACTTCTGCCCGGCGATCTCGCCGGCGATGGCCGCCACGCTCTTGTCTTCACCTGCCATGCGCGCCGCCTCGGCGTTGGAGGCCACCGCCTGGCGTTCGATGGAAGGATAGTTCATATTCAGCCACGCATTGCACTGGGCCAGGGCCTGCGAGTGTGCACAGATGCGGGTGATGCCATCCATCTTGCCGTCGGCGGTCATGAGGCTGTGATGCACGGGGATGGAGACTTCGCCGCTGATGGTCAGGGTGGTCTGCAGCAACAGATCGAGAGTGCGGTTGATGACGCCTTCGGAGGAATTCTCGATGGGCACCACGCCGAAATCGGCGGTGCCGGCTTCGGCGTCGCGGAACACTTCATCGATGGACACGCAGGGCAGGCCTTCGATGGCGTGGCCGAACTGCTGGTACACCGCCTGTTCGCTGAAGGTGCCCTCGGGGCCGAGATAGGCCACGACCACGCGCTTTTCCAGCGCGCGGCAGGCCGACATCACTTCGCGGAAGATGGTCTGGATATCGGTTCCCAGCAAGGGGCCGGGATTGCGGTCGGCGGCGCGGCGCAGCACCTGAGCTTCGCGCTCGGGGCGAAACACGGGGGCATTGGTCTCGGCCTTGACGTGACCCACTTCCTGCGCGACGCGGGCGCGCTGGTTCAACAGGTCGAGGATTTGCGCATCGATGGCATCGATCTTCTGGCGCAGGGGCAGCAACTTGTCGTCACTCATCTTGCTCTTTCAGTGTCTGCAGCCGCATCCCGGCGCGAAGACCGGGCTGCGGCGTTCTTGGCATGGCGTTGGCATGGCGCACGACCGAAGGCCGGCACCGCACGGGCAGGCTGCCCGGTCAGGTGCGGCTCAACCGTGCTGCTTTTCGAAGTCTTTCAGATAATCGACCAGGGCCTGTACGCCCTCGATCGGCATCGCGTTGTAGATCGATGCACGCATGCCGCCGACCGACTTGTGGCCTTTCAGCTGCAGCAGGCCGCGCTCTTTGGCGCCGGCCAGGAAAGTGTCATTGAGCGACTCGTCGCGCAGGAAGAACGGCACGTTCATGCGGGAACGGCAATCCGCTGCAATCCGGTTGCTGTAGAAATCGGTACTGTCCAGGTAGCCGTAGAGCAGCCCGGCCTTGGCGATGTTGCGCGCTTCCAGCGCAGCCACGCCACCCTGGCGCTTGATCCACTGGAACACCAGGCCGGCGATGTAGATCGCGTAGGTCGGCGGGGTGTTGTACATGGAGTCGTTGTCGGCCACGATCTTCCAGTCGAAGGCCGAGGGGCAGAACGGCAGCGCGTGACCCAGCAGGTCTTCGCGCACGATGACGATGGTCACGCCGGCCGGGCCGATGTTCTTCTGGGCACCGCCATAGATGACGCCGTACTTCGAGACATCAACCTCGCGCGAGAGGATGTGCGAGGACATGTCGGCCACCAGCGGCGCGCCGTCGGTATCGGCGGCAACCTCGGGGGTGTATTGGTATTCGACGCCGTCAATGGTCTCGTTGCTGCAGATGTGCACGTAGGCGGCATTGCGCGAGAGCTTCCAGTCACCGCGCGCCGGAATGCTGGCGAACTTGCGGTCGGCCGAGGAAGCCGCCACGTTGACGGTACAGTAGCGCCCTGCCTCCTTGATCGACTTGGTCGACCAGGAACCGGTATTGATGTAGTCGGCCACACCCACTTCGTGCTTGCCGGCCGGTGAACGCAGGGCCGCCAGGTTCATGGGGATGATGGCGTTTTCGGCAATCGCCCCGCCCTGCAGGAACAGCACCTTGTAGTTGGAGGGGATGTTCATCAGCGCGCGCACGTCAGCCAGCGCGGCTTCGATGATGGACATGTACTCCTTGCCGCGATGGCTCATCTCCATGACCGACATGCCGCTGCCATGCCAGTCCAGCATCTCGTCGGCTGCCTGTTGCAGCACTTCCTTGGGCAATACCGCCGGTCCGGCGGAAAAGTTATAAACCATTTCTGCGTTCGCCATCAAAAAAGGCGGCCGGCATGTCGCCAGCCGCCCGGGACTTGCTTTACTCGCCAGCGGCAGGAGCTTCGCTGCCGGCACCCTCGGCGTTCTCGCCGTCCATCACGTCTTCCACATCGGACTCGACCACGCGTTGCAGGCCGGACAGCTTGGTGCCGTCCTCCACCGCGATCAGGGTCACGCCCTGGGTGGCACGACCCATCTCGCGGATCTCCGAGACGCGGGTGCGAATCAGCACGCCACCGGTGGTGATCAGCATGATCTCGTCGGTGGAATCCACCAGCGTGGCCGCGACCACCTTGCCATTGCGCTCGCTGGTCTGGATCGCGATCATGCCCTTGGTGCCACGACCATGGCGGGTGTACTCGGTGATCGGGGTACGCTTGCCGAAGCCGTTCTCGGTGGCCGTGAGCACGGATTGCTGCTCATTCTCGGCCACCAGCAGGGCGATGACCTGCTGTGTTTCTTCAAGGTTCATGCCGCGCACGCCGCGGGCGGTACGGCCCATGGGACGGACATCGTTTTCATCGAAGCGCACGGCCTTGCCGGCGTCCGAGAACAGCATCACGTCATGGGCGCCATCTGTCAGCGCGGCGCCGATCAGGAAGTCGCCTTCATCAAGGTCCACGGCGATGATGCCGGCCTTGCGCGGGTTGGAGAAGTCCGACAGCGGGGTCTTCTTGACGGTGCCCAGGCTGGTCGCCATGAAGACATAGCGGTCATCCGGGAAGCTGCGGTTGGCGCCCGACACCGGCAGGATCACGGTGATCTTCTCGCCATCCTGCAGCGGGAACATGTTGACGATGGGCTTGCCGCGCGAGTTGCGCGAGCCCTGCGGCACTTCCCAGACCTTCAGCCAGTACAGGCGGCCACGGTTGGAGAAGCACAGGATGTAGTCGTGCGTGTTGGCGATGAAGAGCTGGTCGATCCAGTCGTCATCCTTGGTCGCCATGGCCTGCTTGCCGCGACCGCCACGTTTCTGTGCGCGGTACTCGGAGACCGGCTGCGACTTCATGTAGCCGGTGTGGGACAGGGTCACCACCATGTCCTGCGGTGTGATCAGGTCTTCGGTGGCCAGGTCGGTGGCGTTGTGCTCGATGGTGGAGCGACGCTCGTCCTTGGCACCGATGCCGTAGTCATTCCGTGCGGCGTTGAGTTCGTCGGTGATGATGGCGGTCACGCGGGCCGGCTTGGACAGGATGTCCAGCAGGTCGGCGATCTGCGCCATGACTTCCTTGTATTCGTTGACGATCTTGTCCTGCTCCAGGCCGGTCAGGCGCTGCAGACGCATCTGCAGGATTTCCTGGGCCTGATCGTCGGAGAGCTTGTACATGCCATCGGACTGGATGCCGTAATGGGCCGGCAGGCTTTCCGGACGGAAGGCTTCGATGCCACCTTCGTTGGCTTCCCCGGCGCGGGCCAGCATCTCGCGCACCATGGACGAATCCCAGGCGCGCGACATCAGTTCGGCCTTGGCGATCGGCGGCGTCGGTGCGGCGCGGATGATGGCGATGAAGTCATCGATGTTGGCCAGTGCCACGGCCAGACCTTCCAGCACGTGACCGCGTTCGCGCGCCTTGCGCAGTTCGAACACGGTGCGACGGGTAACCACTTCGCGACGGTGCGACAGGAAGCATTCCAGCAGCTGCTTCAGGTTCAGCAGGCGGGGCTGGCCATCGACCAGGGCCACCATGTTCATGCCGAAGGTGTCCTGCAGCTGGGTCTGCTTGTAGAGGTTGTTCAGCACCACCTCGGGCACTTCGCCGCGTTTCAATTCGATCACCACGCGCATGCCCGACTTGTCGGACTCGTCGCGCAGGTCGGAAATGCCTTCGAGCTTCTTGTCGCGCACCAGCTCGGCGATACGTTCCAGCAAGGCCTTCTTGTTGACCTGGTAGGGCAGCTCATCGACGATGATGGCGATACGACCTTCGCGGCCATACTCCTCGAAGTGGGTCTTGGCGCGCATGACCACGCGGCCACGCCCGGTGCGATAACCGTCGCGCACGCCGGATACGCCGTAGATGATGCCGCCGGTGGGGAAGTCAGGCGCCGGCACCAGTTCGATCAGTTCATCGATGGTGCAATGCTCGTTGGCCAGCAGGTGCAGCGCGCCGTTGATCACCTCGGTGATGTTGTGCGGCGGGATGTTGGTGGCCATGCCCACGGCGATGCCGGAGGAGCCGTTGACCAGCAGGTTGGGGATCCGGGTCGGCAGGACCGAAGGTTCCTTTTCCTTGCCGTCGTAGTTGGGCACGAAATCGACGGTTTCCTTCTCGATGTCGGCCAGCAATTCGTTGGAGATCTTGTCCAGGCGGCACTCGGTGTAACGCATCGCCGCAGCGCCGTCGCCGTCGATGGAACCGAAGTTGCCCTGGCCGTCGACCAGGGTATAGCGCAGCGAGAAGTCCTGGGCCATGCGCACCAGGGTGTCATAGATCGAAGCGTCACCGTGCGGGTGATACTTGCCCATCACTTCACCGACCACGCGCGCGCACTTCACGAAGGGACGGTTCCAGACGTTGTTCATCTCGTGCATCGCGTACAGCACGCGGCGGTGCACCGGCTTCAAGCCATCGCGCACGTCCGGCAGTGCCCGACCCACGATCACGCTCATGGCGTAATCGAGGTAACTCTTGCGCATCTCTTCTTCGAGGGAAATGGGGATGGTTTCTTTAGCGAATTGATCCATTGGAGAGTCGAAAGATGTTTCCCGGCCAGAAAATCCTGCCGGGCGGGCGTGGCCCTTGGACTGATCAGAACAGTGGATTCTAGCACGCCAGGAGGGTCAAAAGCCCTTCAACCGCCCTCAAAACGCCTCCAACGGCGCGCTTCACCGCCCGCCAGGGAAGTGAAGCAAATTTCAGATGCCCGCCGCACAGCCGCTCCCAGCCTGCGAGAGCGGCTGGCCTTGTGGTCGCACTCGCTATATATATTAGTGGCGGCATCCGGCAGCCAGGCCGTTGACGCACCAGGTTGGGGAGATGGGAACGGAAGCATTGCCAGAAGGCATTGTTTTCCTTGCGCTGGCCTGCCTGATGCCCAAATAACAAGCGCCAAAAACTTTCTCGAGATCATTCCCGTGCCCCGGCACAGAAAATTGATCCACATCGCCGTCGACAATGCCTCGGAGAAAATGACAACTACTTGCCGAGACGAAAATGCGCGAACTGTATGAAAAATAAGGATTTTCTAGAAAAAATCGGGGTTTTTCAGGCTCAGATGGAACAAAAACGGCTCAAAAATATCCCGTTGCGAAGAAACAACACAGTCCCAAAAACGTTGTCTGGACCAATTGGCAAGCATCGCTCAAGGGCAATCCGTGTGGCAGAATGGCGGCTAAGTTCATTACTAGCCCCATGGAACAAGGGCCTGTGACGACCTGAACACATGATATTATTCATTTTTTGATGTCGTAATCTTGTAGCGCAGTTTATCTGCGGATATCTCACCCGAGAGGAGAAACATGAACAAATTAGCAAAACTCGTCTTCGCTGCTGCGTCCGCAGCCATCGCACTGTCTGCCACCGCTCAGGAAACCAAGGACATCAAGGTTCGTCCCGGCAGCCTGTACCTGCAAGATGGCCGTGACGTCGTGACCCGCAGCGGTTACGGTCTGTGCTGGCAAACCGCTTACGTGAACGGTCCGTGCGAAGAACCGCCGGCACCGGCTCCGGTTGCCGCTGCTGCTCCTGCTCCGGCTCCGGCTCCTGTCGCTGCTCCGACCTCGGAAAAGGTCACCTACGCTGCTGACGCATTCTTCGACTTCGACAAGGCAACCCTGAAGCCGGCTGGCAAGGCCAAGCTGGACGAACTGGTTGGTAACCTGAAGGCCATCAACCTGGAAGTCATCATCGCCGTCGGCCACACCGACTCGATCGGCTCCGTCGCCTACAACCAGAAGCTGTCGGTTCGCCGCGCTGAGTCCGTCAAGGCCTACCTGGTTTCGAAGGGCGTTGAAGCCAACCGCGTCTACACCGAAGGTAAGGGCAAGTCGCAACCGGTCGCTGACAACAAGACCGCTGCTGGCCGCGCCAAGAACCGTCGTGTGGAAATCGAAGTTGTGGGTACCCGCAAGTAATCGATTGACGCTACAAGGCTCAATGAACCCCGCTTCGGCGGGGTTTTTTTATTGCTGCGGCATTTGCGCGTCAGCCCCTTTTTGCCGCATCACTTGATCTGCCGCCGCCAACCGGGACTGTCCGTTTGGGCTATCATTAGGCCCCATGAACACGACCAATGCGACCAACGCGACCATGAACGCCGATCCCCAAGAGATCCAGAAATTCAGTGAACTGGCCCATCGCTGGTGGGACCCGGGTTCCGAATTCCGTCCGCTGCACGAAATCAACCCGCTGCGCCTGGAGTGGATCAATGCCCGCGCTCCGCTGGCCGGCAAGAAAGTCATCGACATCGGCTGTGGTGGCGGCATCCTGGCCGAATCCATGGCCATCAAGGGCGCCGACGTCACCGGCATCGACCTCTCCGACAAGGCCTTGAAAGTGGCCGACCTGCACAGCATGGAATCAGGCGTACAGGTGCGCTACGAGAAAATCGCCGCCGAAGACATGGCCGCACGCGAAGCCGGCCAGTACGACGTGGTGACCTGCATGGAAATGCTGGAACACGTACCCGATCCGGCCGCCATCGTGCGCGCCGCCGCCACCCTGGCCAAGCCGGGCGGCAAGCTGTTCTTCTCCACGCTCAACCGCAACATGAAGTCCTACCTGATGGCCATCATCGGCGCCGAATACGTCCTGCGCCTGCTCCCCAAGGGCACGCACGATTACGCCAAGTTCATCACCCCGGCCGAACTGGCCCGCTACACCCGCGAGGCCGACCTGCAGATCGACGCCTTCAAGGGCATGGGCTACAACCCGTTGACCAAGATCTACTCCCTCAACGAAGACACCAGCGTCAACTACCTGGTCGCCTGTACCAAGCTGGCCTGATCCGCCATCGCGCCGCAGCGCCCTGCTGCGGCCGCTCCTCTCCACCGCCATCACAGACAAGACCCCATGCCATTACGCCCTCCGCGCGCAATCCTGTTCGACCTTGACGGCACCCTCGCCGATACCGCGCCCGACCTTGCGGCGGCCGCCAATTTCCTGCGCCAGGAGCGCGGCCTGGACGATGCGCCCTATGAGCAGCTTCGCCCGGTCGCCTCGGCCGGTGCACGCGGCCTGATCGGGGCAGCGCTCGGCATCCATCCCGAGCACGACGAATATGAAGCGCTGCGCGTGCGCTTCCTGGATCGCTACGAAGCCAACATGAGCCAGCACAGCCGCCTGTTCGATGGCATCCCCGAACTGCTGGCACAGCTGGAATCGCGCCAGATCGCCTGGGGCATCGTCACCAACAAGGCTGCGCGCTTCACCGACGTGCTAGCCCCGCAGATCGGCCTGGGCCACGCTGCCTGCATCGTCTCCGGCGATACCACCCCGCACCCCAAGCCCCACCCCGCACCGCTGCTGGAAGCCGCACGGCGCCTGCAACTGGCGCCCGAGGATTGCTGGTACGTCGGCGACGACCTGCGCGACATCCAGGCTGGCCGGGCCGCCAGCATGCCCACCATCGCCGCGGCCTGGGGCTACTGCGGCCACAGCGAGCCCACCGGATGGGATGCCGATGCCCTGCTGCACGCCCCGCTGCAGATCCTCACCCTCCTCTCCTGATCCGCCAGCGGCGCCCAGCGGAAACTTTGGCGCCGCTTTCCCCTCCTAGCCTGCGCCAGCCTCACGTGTCACAGTGACGACGCCTCGCATTAGAATGACGGCAGACAGGCTCACCGCCGACACATCACAATCAGAACCGGCCTCCCTTGCAAGGATTGCAGCCATTGCAGCCAATGCAGCCGACGGGCCGGCACCGACAAGGGAAAACCGCAATGACCAAGCCGGGCACCGCCTCTTTCACCCAGCACCCCGCATGGCAGCGTCTGCGCCGCCCCCTCAGATGGCTGGGCTGGATCCTGGTCGTCCTGCTGGTGCTGGCCGCCCTCAGCTGGGCCGCCCTGCCGGCGCTGGTGCGCAAGATCGCCGTCGATCAGACCCAGGCCCAGATCGGCCGCAAGCTCTCTATCGGCGAGATCAGCTTCAATCCCTTCCGGCTGGCGCTGCGGGCCTCCGATATCACGCTCTTCGAAGCCGACGGCAAGAGTGCCTTCTTCAGCGCCCAATCATTGCTGGTGGACGCCTCCTCGGCCTCACTGCTACGCATGGCACCGGTACTGGATGAGATCAAGCTGACCACTCCGCAACTGCATGTCATCCGCCTGGACGCCAATGGCAGCGGCCACTACAACTTCTCCGACATCCTCGACCGTCTGGCTGCACAGCCCAAGAGCGAAGGCCAGGCCCGCTTCTCGCTGGCCAACGTGCAATTGCAGGATGGCGCAATCCACTTCGAAGACAAGGTTAGCGGCAAAAACATCGACATCGCCGCCCTACAACTCGGCCTGCCCTTCATCTCCAACCTGCCCGGCAACATCGACAGTTTCGTGCAGCCGCAACTTGCCGCCACCATCAACGGCACGCCGCTGCACCTGAAGGGTCGCAGCAAACCCTTCACCTCGTCGCAGGAATCGGCATTCGCCATCGACATCGACCAGCTGGACCTGGTCAGCTACCTACCCTTCGTCCCCGCCGAACTGCCCCTGGCCGTCCAGAGCGCCAAACTCACCACCAGGCTGGACCTGGGCTTCAGTCGCAAGGAAGACAAGCCCACTGTGACCCTGGCCGGTGATATCCGGATCGATGACATTTCCTTGCAGGACAAGGCCAAGGCCCCGCTGCTCAAGGCCAAGTCACTGGCCGTGCAGCTCGGACAATTCGACCTGCTGGCCGCCAGCGGCGAGATCAGCCAGGTCAGCCTGGAACAGCCGCAAGTCTGGGTCGACATGAATGCCCGCGGCGAAATCAACTGGTTGCGCGCCCTCGGCAGCGGTACCAGCAACAGCAAGGCGCCGGCCAAACCGGGCGCCACGCCAGCGCAGGCCAGCACACCGGCACCGGCGACTCCGGCTGCACCGGCGACACCCGCACCAGCGGCCCCGATCGTCCTGCAACAACTGAAAGTAAACGGCGGCGACATCCACTGGCGTGACCAGGCCAACGCCAGCCCGGCGCAGGACATCAAGCTCTCCAAACTGGAGCTCAATGCCACCGGCCTGTCGACCGCCGTCGATGCCAAGCCCGCCCAACTGAACCTGTCGGTGACGGAAAACGGTCACGGCACGCTGGCCTTCGACGGTCAGGTCCAGCCGCTCAAGGCGCAGGTCAATGGCCAGCTCAAGATGGAACGCATCGACCTTGCCGCCTACCGCAACTACCTGGCGCGCAGCCCCGTCACCGACATCGCCGGCAAGCTCTCCGGTAACTCCACCCTGCAACTGCGCGATGGGCACATCAAGCTCGACGACACCAGCGTGGACCTGGCCGACCTGCGCCTGACGCCGCCCGGCAAGGGCGCCCAGCCGATCAGCCTGCAGTCCCTGTCATTGCAGGCGAAAAATCTCAGCGACACGCTGGACCAGCCCATCCCCTTCAAGCTGCAGGCACGCTTCGACAAAGCCGGCGGTGCCGAACTGAGCGGCCAGGCTGCGCCCCACCTGAAGCAGCTGGACCTCGACCTGGACGTCAAGGACCTGCCCATCACGCCCTTCCAGCACTACTTCACCAATGTCCTCAACGTGACCTTCAGTAGCGGCCTGGTCAGCGCCAAGGGCAAGCTGGCCGTCACGCCGCCGCTGGAGACAAGGGCGAGGCTGCCGTCACCAACCTGCGCATGCAGGACAAGGTCACCTCCACCGACTTCCTGCGCTGGCGTACCCTGGCCGTGAGTGGCATCCAGGCCAAACTGGGGGGACGCACGCAAGTGGCGCTGGAGAAGATTACCCTGTCCAACTTCTACGCCCGCGCCATCCTCTCCGACAAGGGCCGCCTGAACCTGCAGGACATCGTCGTGGCCGACGCCCAGGAACAGGGCTCGATCACCGACGACAGCAAGAAGGACACCAAGGAGGCCAAGCCCGGCAACGCGGGCAACACCGGCAGCTCCCGCAAGACCACCTCCACCGCCCCGGTAACCACGCCGGCCGCCTCCGCTGATGCCCCCATCGTACGCATCGGTCAGGTGGTCCTGGAAGGCGGCAACATCAACTACACCGACAACTTCGTCAAACCCAACTACACCGCCAACATGACTGGCCTGGCCGGCACCATCGGCCAGATCTCCTCGGAGAAACCGCAGCCCGCTCCCGTCAACATCAGCGGCAAGATCGACAACGATGCCCCGCTGCAGATTTCCGGCTCGCTCAATCCCTTGTTCAAGCCTATGTACCTGGATCTCAAGGCCAGCGCCAACGGCGTGCAACTGCCGCGCCTGACACCGTACTCCGCCAAGTATGCCGGCTATCCGATCACCAAGGGCAAGCTGTCCATGGACGTGCAATACAAGATCGAGAACGACAAGCTGGTCGCCCAGAACGACCTGCGCATCGAACAGCTGACCTTCGGCGAACGCGTGGACAGCCCCGACGCCACCAAGCTGCCGGTCATGCTGGCGGTATCGCTGCTCAAGGACCGTGACGGCAATATCAATCTCAACCTGCCGATCTCAGGCTCGCTCTCCGACCCCGAGTTCTCGGTCGGCGGCATCATCGTACGGGTCTTCGTGAATCTGATCGTCAAGGCCGTCACCTCGCCCTTTGCCCTCATCGGATCGATGTTCCGTGCCGACGAGCACATCGGCGAACTACGCTATATCGAGTTCGCGCCGGGCTCTTCCGAGGTCACCGACGAGGTCCGCAAGAAGCTCGATGCGCTGGGCTATGTCCTGCACGAACGCCCCGGCATCAAGCTCGACATCACCGGCCGCGTCGATCCTCAGGTCGATGACCAGGGCCTGCGCCAGGAAGCCCTGGAACGCAAGATGCGCGGCCTGAAACGCGCCGACCTGATCGCCCGCGAAGGCCAGCCCTCCGGCCCGGTGCGCATCAGCCCGGCCGAGCGCGGCAAGTATCTGGAGCGCGTCTACAAGGACAGCAAGTTCGACAAGCCGCGCAACATGATCGGGTTGTCCAAGTCCTTACCGCCGGAAGAGATGGAAAAGATGATCCTGGAACATACCGAGGTCACCCAGGATGATCTGCGCAATCTGGCCCAGCGTCGTGCCGACCAGGTGCGCAATTACCTGCAGGAGCAAAGCGTGATCGACCCGGCGCGCATCTTCCTGATCGCCCCACGGCTGGACGGCACCGGCATTCCAGCCAAGGAGCCCAAGGCGCGGGTGGAACTGACGATCCAGTGATTGGATGAATGAACGGATGAATGGATGAACGGAATGGACCCCGGACCTTGAAAAGCCCGGCCACGCCCATACAACAAGGAGTAGGTTATAATTTACCTCCCGCCGAAAAGCGGGCGCCTCTCTAGCGGGAGGCAAGCGTAATACGCAGGTTCAAGCGCCCAGCTGGATTTGCGAAGCTTCAACACTCACGGGGCCGACTTGGTTTCGACAGGGGTTGCAAAGCGGAACAGGGCATGCCGAGGACTGGTTACCTCGTTAATCCATCCGGAACTGCTTAAATGCAAACGACGAATCTTACGCTCTCGCAGCGTAAATCGCACCTAGAAACCTAAGAAACTTCTAGCTCTACAGCACTTCTTCCCTGGGGTGTGCTGGCAACAGCGGTAGAGTCATTTACAGGGAATCGTGGCGTATCGGGTTACTTGATACGTCATTAAATCCAAGGTAACTCGTCCTGTCGAAGCGTGTGCGTCCGCGTCGCCAGGATCAAAACCAATTGACTGCACTACGCATGTAGAACTGTCTGTAGAGTGCTTCTGGACGCGGGTTCGATTCCCGCCGGCTCCACCAATACAAAGCCCCGGCTCGTCCGGGGCTTTTTTGTGTTTTATGTAGATCGTACCCAATATTCGTTGATTAGCTCCTACGCTCATAACAACGCTCCACTAAAAGACCTGCTCAACGGAAAATCGAGCCTGATAGGTCAAAGCGTCTCAGCGTGGCAGCCGCTATCCTGTCTGATAGACTTGCGACGATTTAAAACGACTTTGACGCTTCAAGCTAAACACCAATGCCATCAACTCCGAACCGTGGGTCACTGCCATCGATGTTGCCCGATATTTGGGCGTAGTGAAGGAAGCCGTCTGCCGCTGGCGCGAGCAGAAAGGCCTGCCCGTGCTCAAGATCGGGCGGCTTTGGAAATGCCAGTTTTCTAATGTAGATCAATGGGTACATGCAGGCGGCGCCGATGATGAGATCCAAAACGCGAGAGACCAAAATTGAATCCACCAGGGGAACGGATCAACAATCGCTGGCGGCGCAGTGGGGCCATGACATGGAAATGCTATCGGACGACGTGTGCAATATCTGCGATCGATAGCCGATAGAACCTGGGCCGTACAGCGGCTCTGGGCCAATCAATCAAAAGCTTCTATCGACCGAGAGCAGTAAAGAGGGGCGATAGACCTGAGCTCAGTGAGAGGGGAACTCATATGACACCAGAAACCAAAGCACGTCAGCAGATCGACCTGAAACTGGAACAAGCCGGCTGGGTTGTACAAGACATGAAGCAACTCAACCTCGGCGCAGCGGTGGGTGTAGCGGTGCGCGAATACCCGTAGCTCTACCTTCGGTCGACGAGCAGATCGAGATTATTAGTGTGCTAAAGGCGCAGTTAGTGGCAACGGACGAACAAGGCCAGACAATCGATATCTCCCTCAAACAAACTACTGCCCAACGTCAAAATATCCTGCGCGCCGCTTTTACTGGCGAATTAGTACCGCAAGACCCAGCCGACGAACCTGCTAGCCTGCTACTGGAACGCATCCGTGCCGAGCGGACTGCGCAGGTGTTAGGGAAAAAGCCGCGTGGTCGGAAGACTAAGGATATGCATGAAACAAGCATTTAACCCACTACAACTAGAGTTCATCCCAGCCCTCATCAGGAGTACACCATGATTCGATCAATCCAAATTGATGGTTTCAAGTCCATTGTTTCGCAAACCATTGAACTGGGGCGTGTGAACTGCTTCATCGGAGCCAATGGTGTGGGCAAAAGCAATGTGCTGGAAGCTATCGGCGTTTTGAGCGCCGCGGCGAGCGGCAAAGCAGATGACGAATCGTTGTTACGTCGCGGTGTGCGACCGGGCGTTCCCCGTTTGTACAAAACGTCGTTCGAATCCGCCAAAGTACCGGTGCATATCGGCATTCAAGCGCAAAGCGAAGGCGCAAGCTATCGCGTTTCCTTGCTCAATCCTTTGGAAAACCCAGAGCCTGCTTGGTCATTCAAAACCGAGCGACTAACTGCGGGCGCGGAGGAAATCGTCTCGGATGGCGTACGAAATAGGCGCAACCTGACACCCACCGCTGGACTGGCTGCGCTGAAACTGGTTGAAGTGCCGGTTGATAGCCCTGCAGCCATATTGATGCAGACGTTGCAAACGTTCGCGATTTACTCGCCCAACACTCCGACGCTGCGTGCCATGGTCAGTGACCCGCAATCTCGCAACCCTCTGGGCCTGTCTGGTGGAAGCTTGGCGGAAGCTTTTGCTGAGTTTCGCAAAACCATCCTCGATCATGACGAAGACTTGCTGGATGACATCTTTGAATTGATGGACTGGGTTGCCGACATTCAGACTACAACCTCTGCGGGCGCCTTGCTCTCACCATCCGTTGCCCGTACCAAAGATGTGTTGAAATTCACCGACCGCTTTATGCGAAAGAGCCGCAACACGCTGACGGCCTACGATGCCAGCGAAGGGGCGTTGTATGTGTTGTTCTGCGCCATCTTGTGCCTATCGCCGCATGCGCCAAAGATGTTGGCCATTGACAACCTCGATCAGGCTCTGAATCCGCGCTTGGTTGCACGTCTGACTGCCAAGTTAGCAGGATGGCTGGCGCGTGCAGATTCATCCCGGCAATTGCTGTTTACGGCGCATAACCCCGCTGTGCTGGATGGACTGAATTTGAGCGACTCAGAAGTCAGGTTGTTTGCTGTTGAGCGCAACAGTGAAGGCCACACGGTTATCCGCCGTATTGAACTCAGTGAGGAATTGCTGAGGATGAACGCCAATTATCCGCTTTCGCGCCTGTGGTTAATGGGTAACCTGGGGGCTATGCCGAATGTCTGATCCTAGGATTGCCTTGATTTCCGAAGGCCCCACCGATTTCATCATCATTGAAGCTGCCCTTAAGTCCGTTCTGCAGCGACCGTTTGTGCTCACTCAACTGCAGCCGGAACCTACTCGCCCGGAAATGGGTGGTGGCTGGGGCGGTGTATTCAAGTGGTGTCAGGAGTTCCGCTTGCGCGGAGCAGCTAGCATCGAAACGGATGCCACGCTGTCGGTATTTGATTTGGTAATCATCCATCTGGATGCAGATGTTGCAGGCAGGCAGTATGCAGACTGTGGTCCCGCAGTAGAGCAAGCAGCGGCTAACCTACAAGCATTACCGTGCGACCGACCGTGCCCGCCCCCCGTGGATACGGTGGCCGCATTGGAAATGGTGCTACTGAGTTGGCTGGGCATTGCCGCAGCCGGACCAAAGAGCTTGCTTTGCATCCCCTCCAAAGCCAGCGATGCCTGGTTGGCTGCGGCCGCACTGCCTAGCGAACATGTCTTGCTGACTGGTTTGGAATGCCGTCTCGATCTTGAAAGGGCTTTGTCGCAATTGCCCAAAGGGCAAAAGATCAAGAAATCGGTTCGTGAATACAGGTCGCGCGCCGAGGCTATCACCCAGAAATGGCAGCAAGTAAAAGACCATTGCACGCAAGCCTGCGTGTTTGAACAACGCATTCAACCAATTGCACAGGCGCTTTCCCCATGAACACGAATACCCTCGTCCAGAAAGTCTGGAATTTTTGCCACACCTTGCGCGACGATGGCGTGGGCTATGGCGATTACCTCGAACAGCTCACCTACCTGCTCTTTCTGAAGCTGGCGCACGAATACGCGCAAGAGCCCTACAACCGTGATACTCACATCCCAAAAGGCTTTGACTGGTCCAGCCTGACATCCAAGGTTGGCGAACCACTTGAGGCGCAATACCTCGCCACGCTACACAAGCTGGGCAACGAGCCGGGCATGCTGGGCGCAATCTTTTTCAAGGCCCAGAACAAGATTCAGGACCCAGCCAAGCTCTCACGTCTATTGCAGTTGATTGATGCCGAAAGCTGGATCAGCCTGGACGCGGACACCAAGGGCGATCTGTACGAAGGTTTGCTGCAGAAGAATGCCGAAGACACCAAGAGTGGCGCAGGCCAGTATTTCACGCCACGGGCGTTGATCGAAGCCATGGTTGCCTGCGTGCGACCCGAACCCATGAAAACGATTGCCGATCCTGCCTGCGGTACGGGCGGTTTTTTCTTGGGTGCCTATAACTGGCTGACGCGCCCGGATGCCAAGCTGAACAAGCGCCAGAAAGAATTCCTGCGCTACCAAACCTTCTTCGGCAATGAAATCGTGCCTAACACCCGCCGCATGTGCTTGATGAACCTGTTCCTGCACAACATTGGCGAATTGGAAGGTGAACCCTCTATTGATCGCTCTGATGCCCTGATCTCCGAGCCCAAGCGCAAAGTGGATTACGTGCTGGCCAACCCGCCATTTGGCAAGAAGAGCAGCATGACCATCACCAATGAAGAAGGTGAGGAAGACAAGGAGGCGCTGACCTACGAGCGGCAGGACTTCTGGGAAACCACGTCGAACAAGCAGCTCAACTTCCTGCAACACATCGTCAGCATGCTCAAGGTGGATGGCAAAGCGGCCGTGGTGTTACCTGACAATGTGCTCTTTGAAGGCGGCGCAGGCGAAAAGATCCGACGTAAGTTGCTGGAGAACTGCGATGTGCACACGGTGCTGCGTTTACCTACGGGCATCTTCTACGCACAGGGCGTAAAGGCCAACGTGGTGTTCTTCGATGCCAAACCCAAGGACGGAAAAATCCACACCAAGGGTATTTGGTTCTACGATTTGCGCACCAACAAGCATTTCACGTTGAAGACGCGCACGCTCAAGTTAGACGATCTGCAGGATTTCATCACCTGCTACAACCCGGAAAATCGCCACAAGCGCGTGGCTACCGAACGGTTCAAGTTCTTCAATTATGAGGAATTGATGGCACGCGACAAGGGCAGTCTGGACATCTTCTGGCTCAAGGACGACAGCCTGGACAACCTCGACGATCTACCGCCGCCGGACGTTTTGCAGCAGGAGATCATTGAGCATCTGGAAGCAGCATTGGCATCGTTCCGGGATGTAGCGGCGGGCCTGCGGAGCAGCTGAATCTTTTGGGTGCTGCACGCGTTGGAACTATCCAGAAATTCAGGATGGCTGGCACCAGTCAGCAGCTAACCGCGCCCATATTCATTTGCTAAGGAGGTTGATCGGCACTCGATCAACCATTCGTCACCATACACATTTTCAGCTCATCTCAAGCACATTAAAAACCCTTATCAGTCAAACACTTAGGGAATTTTTCATTGCAAAACCACAGACCCCTTGCCGCTGCCGACCGACCTCACGAATCCTCCACATCCTGAAATCACGCCGCATACTGTTGGTGAAATGACCCAGCGAAACCAGCTCACCTTAAGCAGCTAAGGCTAAAGCCACAGCTGGTGTCTTTGACCTGCGTCGGCAGCTCGTCTCTAGTTCTGAACTGTCCAACTTCCGGGAGCAGGTCATACAAACGGTATGCTTTGCTCGAACGTGAACAGCTTCTCGGGATCGTACTTTCTCTTCACCCGCATCAGTCGTGTCAGATTGCCGCCGTAATAGGCCTTGGCCCAGTGGGGCAGGTTCCGGCTGGGGAAATTCACGTAGGACTGCGGCAGCATATAGCACTGCATGTCCTCGAAGTAAGCGGCCAGCCATGCCTGTTGCCGGCGCACCGTGTCAGGATGATCGATCGGCGCCCAGGCACTCTCCATCTCGAAGATGTAATTGGCATTGCGGTGCACATACGCGGTGGCGTCCGCCGCCACCTCCCTGACCTTGCCGCCGATGGCGAACAGGATGCCCATGTTCTGCGGCAGCAGCGAGCCGCCGGGCCATTTCATCATCCAGCGCAGCATGGTTTCCAGCGCTTCCGGCGGCAGCTTGTCGGCGACGTAGCTCGAACGCAGATCGTACATGCCATTCGGATCATCGGTGATGAGGTAGTCGCGTGCTTGCCAGTAGCTCATCTGGCGGATGTCCTGCTTGATCGGTTTGACCATACTGAGCGCCGGTGCCAGCACTTCCAGCGCCTTTTCGCGCGGACCGAAGAACTGGCCCAAGGTGGTCACCAGCAGCTGGTCGCGCTTCGGATACGCACCTGGCGCGCTGGGATAGGCCTTGGTGCGGGTGGAGATATGCTGCGCGTGCTCGTTCTGGATCGCCTGCAGGGCAAGCAGCAATTCGACCTGCTTCTCGCCCGGCCACACGATGTTGAAGATGGTCACATCGTCCTTGACCTCATGCAATTCGAAGCTGAATGCGGTGTTGACGCCAAAGTTGCCGCCACCCCCGCCGCGCAGCGCCCAGAACAGGTCGCTGTAATCGCCGCCGGCATCGGCGGAGACCTGCTTGCCGCTGGCCAGCACCAGGTCGGTCTGCACCAGGCTGTCGCAGGTCAGGCCCGCGTGGGTCGCGGAAAAACCCCAGCCACCGCCCAGCACCAGGCCGCTGGCGCCCACAGTCGGGCAACGACCTGAGGGGATTGCGAAATTGGTACCGCTGAAAGCGTCGGCCATATCCTGATTGCAGGCACCGGCCTGGATGTAGCCACGGTTCTTGTCGAGGTCGTACCACACCTTGTTCATCGCCTTGACGTCGATCAGCAAGCCCCGGGTGGTGGAGAATCCAGCGTAGTTGTGGCCGCCCGAGCGGATCGCAAACGGCTCGCGATGGTCGGCCGCCCAGCGCAGACACAGCTGGACGTCATGCGCGTCGGCGCACATCGCCACGGCGCGCGGCAGGATGTCGGCATAGCGGGCATTGTTGGGTGCAGCGGCCATTGCATAGCCCATTTCACCCGGGAAGATCAGACGGCCGTGCATGCTGCTGCGCAGGGCTCGCAGGTTTCTGGGGGAATGCAGCGCGGGCGCGGCGAGCAGCGCCGAAGGAACACTTCCCGCATACAGCAATGCCGCCCCGGCCTGCAAAAATTTGCGACGCGGCAGGTTTTCGAAGTAACTCATTCTTCCCCCCAAGTGAATTTTTTCAGCAACGTATTGATAACGTCTTGGCGAACGATTCTAACTCAGCAATATGTCGTCACAGAAACGCCCGCTCGGATGCGGGAGGAAAGCGGCAGCGCCGGAATATCCAGGCTGGATGCTGGCCACGCAAAGTGCTGACCGCCTGGGTCCGGTGGATCTCTGGGGCGAAGCTCTGCACTCCTGAGGCAGCGGACGCAGCTCTTCCGTGCAATCCTTCAGCGCGGCCTTTCAGCGCCTGGGCGAGGTCAGGACCGTGGACATGTACTCCAGCGCAAAGTCCACGAAGGTCCTGGCCCGCAGCGGCAGGTTGCGCCGCGCCGGATAGACCACGTGCGCCGGCAGCGTGCTGGCTTCCCACTTCGGTAGCAGTCGCACCAGCCGGCCGGAGACCAGATCCTCCTCGACCAGCCAGGTCGGCAACGCCGCCACGCCGAGGTCCATGCGCGCTGCTTCGCGCAGGCTGGTCACGCCTTCGGATTGCAGCAGCGGGCGTACCTGCAGGCGACTTTCTTCCCCGTCCCGATACAGCGTTACCTCGCGCGTACCGCCAAAGGTAGCGGACGAGAGGATCACCCACGGCCATTCCTGCAGGTCTTCCGGACGACGGCAGCGGCGGTGTGCCGCCACCAGCCCGGGCGACGCCACCACATGACGGCGGATCTGTCCCAGGGAGCGCGCCACCACCCGGTCGTCGGTCAGCTCGCCAGCGATGATGCCAACGTCGCAGCCCTCCTCGATCATGTGCAGCGGACGGTTCGAATAGGCCAGTTCCATCGTCACGCCGGGGTGGGCGTGGATGAAACTGCTGATGAGACGACTCACCACGGTCTGCCCGAAGTCGATGGTGGAAAACACCCGGATGTTGCCCTGCAGTCCGCCCTGTTCCAGCCTCAGTCGTTGCTGGGCTTCATCGGCCAGTTCGATGATGGCACGGGCATCATGCAGGAAGCGCTGGCCGGTCTCGGTCAGGCTCATGCGATGGGTATCGCGCCTGAGCAGCTCGGCACCGCACTGCTGTTCCAATGCACTCAACTGCCGGCTCAGGGTCGGCTGGGCCATCTGCAGCGACCGTGCAGCCGCGGAGATGCTGCCGCATTCGACGATGGCAACGAAGCTGCGCAACAGGAGCAGATCATCGAACATGGCTATGCAATAAGTGGATAAGCGATATGTCGATTATACGACTACAGCAGAAGCGATCCCGGTGAGATGATTCTTCCATGCCGTTCCGTCCCAATGACTTTCCATTCAGGAGAAAAACCATGACCAGTATCGCCAATACCGCTTCCGGCTCCCGTTCCAGCAACAAGGTCGCCATCGTCACCGGCGCATCACGTGGCATCGGGGCGGCCATCGCCAGGCGCCTGGCGGCCGACGGCATCGCCGTCATCATCAACTATGCCGGTCGCAAGGCCGACGCAGACGCGGTCGTGGCCGGGATCGAAGCCGCCGGCGGACGGGCTGCCGCCGTCCAGGCCGATGTCGCCGTACCGGCCCAGGTGGCCGCCATGGTTGATCAGGCTTGCACGCTTTTCGGTGGCGTCGACTTCCTGGTCAATAACGCCGGCATCATCCAGCCCGGCCTGACCATGCTGGCCGACACCGATGACGAGCTCTTCGACCGCTTGATCGCCATCAACCTCAAGGGAAGCTTCAACACCATGCGCATCGCCGCCAAACGGCTACGCGACGGTGGCCGCATCGTCAACTTTTCCAGCAGCGTGAAGGCCCTGGCGTTGCCCGGCTATTCGGTCTATGCCGGCACCAAGGCGGCGGTGGAGGCCATGACCAACATCTTCGCCAAGGAACTGCGCGGACGCGGCATCACCGTCAATGCCGTGGCGCCGGGACCGACCGCCACCGATCTCTTCCTCAAGGACAAGACCGAGGCCCAGATCGAACACCTGGCCAAGCTGCCGCCGCTGGAACGCCTGGCGCAGCCGGACGATATCGCCGAGGTGGTGGCCTTCCTGGTCAGCCCGGCCGGCGGCTGGATCAACGGCCAGACCATCCGCGCCAATGGCGGCATGGTCTGAGCCCACGCTCAGCGCACCGGATAATCCACCTGATGCCGCGCGATGCGCAGGCTGCCCAGTTGCTGGCGCACGGCCAGGTGGGCGGGATGGTCGGCATAGGCACGCAAGGCCTCGGCACTGTCGAATTCAGTGACCAGCACCACGTCACAGGCGTAATCGACGCCACTGACGTCGGTGCCGACCTCCAGATGGCGCAGGCCGGGAATGCGGCCGGCCAGCCCTTCGAAGGCTTGCCTGACCTGTTCGACATTGGCCAGATGCGGCGCGCTACCGCGCTCGCCCTGGATGTCCCACATCACGATGTGCCGAACTGCCATCTCAGTTCCCCGCACCCGGTGCATGGCCATGCCAGGCATTTTCCAGCAAGGCGCGCAAGGCAGCCCGCTCCAGCGGACGTGGATTGGCGTAGGCATTCTGCAAGGCGATATCGGTGCAGCGATCAAGCTCTTCATGGGGCATGCCCAGCTCGCGCAGCGACAACGGCGCCTGCAGCGCGCGCGCCAGCGCATGCACGCCCTGTGCCGCGTCCTCGCTACCGAGGGCGCGGGCGATGCGCTGCATGGCTTGCGGCGCGGCGGGCGCATTGTAGGCCAGTGCATGCGGCAGGATCACGGTGTGGGTCTCGGCATGCGGCAGGTTGTAGCTGCCGCCCAGCGTGTGGCACAGCTTGTGATGCAGCGACATGCCGACATTGCCCAGCACCGTCCCGCACAGCCAGGCGCCGTACAGGCATTGGCTGCGGGCGTCCAGGTCATCGGCGCGCAGGACGATCTGCGGCAGCCCTTCGGCCAGGGCGCGGATACCCTCCTCGGCCAGCATCGACATGATGGGATTGGCATCGGGCGCGTACAAACCCTCGGCCGCATGCGCCATGGCATTGATGCCGCTGGTGACCGACAAGGGCAGCGGCAGGCCCAGGCTCAACTCGGGATCGTAGATCACCGTGCGCGGCAAGACGCGCACATCGCGCCCGGTCTTCTTGAGGCCGGCTTCGGTGATGCCGTAGATCGGCGTCATCTCGCTGCCGGCATAGGTGGTCGGGATGGCCAGGATGGGCAAATCCGATTCCAGCGCGATGGCCTTGCCCAGGCCCATGGTGGAACCGCCGCCGATGGCGATGGCGCAGTCGGCCTCCAGTTCGCGGGCGACTTCGCGGGCGTGGCGCGCGGTCTCGATGGGCACATGCATGACGGCCTGGTCGAAGATGCCGGCGCAGCGCTCGCCGATCAGCGCGGCCACGCGTTCGGCCTCGGCACGCTGGCCCGGGGTGCACAGCACCAGCGCGCGGCGGGCGCCCAACTGCTCGGTTTCGCGGACCAGATGTTGCAGGCTGCCGGCGCCGAAGATCACACGGGCGGCAGCGCTGGTGTAGGTAAAGGCTTGCATGGCGGTCTCGGTTCAGTTGCGCTGGGGATTGAGGATGAAATCATAGTGCAGCGTGTAGAAGGGCTGCTCGCAATGGCTGCCATCGGGGGCGATGCCCGCTTCATGGCGCGGCCAGTCGGCAATCAGCGTGGAACGCACGCCGAACACGGCATCCGAGTCCAGGTAGTGGTCGCCACGGCGGAACACGTGGGTGATCAATGTTTCATAGCCCTCGGCCCGGATGCGAAAGTGCAGGTGGGCCGGACGCCACGGATGCCGCCCCAGCTTGTCCAGCATCCGCCCTACCGGGCCATCATGCGGGATCGGATAGGAGTTGGCCAGGATGCTGCGGAAATGGAAGTGCCCCTGGGCGTCGGTCTGCAGGGTGCCACGGGCTTGCAGCTGGTCCAGGTCGGGATACTGCACGTCGTAGAAGCCATCCTCGTCGGCCTGCCAGACTTCCAGCGTGGCATGGGCCAGCGGCTGCCCATCCAGTCCGCGCACACTGCCACTGACAAAGCAGGGCTCGCCCCGTGCGCCGTTGGCGATGTCGGCACCCAGTTCGTAGCGCGGTGAATTCTCGACATGGAAAGGACCGAACACCGTGGCCTCGGTGCAACCGGCGGGCTTGTGGTTCTGCTGCGCCATCACCAGCGTGGACAGGCCCAGGGTGTCGGAGAGGAGGATGAATTCCTGGCGCTTGTCGGAACACATCTGGCCGGTCTCGGTGAGAAACCGGATGCCCTCGAACCATTCTTCCTCGGTCAGCTTGACCTCGCGGGCGAAGGCGTGCAGGTGCTGCACCAGGCTGGTCATGATCTGCCGCAGGCGCTCGTCGGGCATGCCTGCATGGCGGGCCAGCACGGCCTGGGTGATGGTGTCTTCGTTCAGGTTGAGCATGGTCTCCTCGCTTATTTTGGGTGGATCGTCCGGATTTTTCCGCTGGGCGTTAATATAGGCCGGTTTTTTGGAGGGATATATGCCGGAAGTGGAAAACTGTTTTCCACCCGGCCATGACGGGAGACCCGGGTGGACCGCTGGAGCCAATTCGAACTCTTCGTGCAGGTAGCCGAGCTGGGCAGCCTGTCGCGTGCGGCAGAGGTGCTGGGCATGTCCAATGCCGCGGCCAGCCGCAGCCTGGCGGCGCTGGAAGAACGCCTGGGTGCACGCCTGGTGGAGCGCAGCACGCGCCGCCTGGGGCTGAGCCAGACCGGCGAAGCCTTCTACCGCCAATGCAAGGCGGCCCTGGTGCAGATGAAGGAGGCCGAGGAACTGGTCAACGCCAATAGCGTGGCGCCCAGCGGCATGCTGCGGGTGACCTCCTCGCTGTCGTTCTGCATGAAGCACATCAGCCCCATCCTGCCGCGCTTTCACCGGCTCTATCCGGACATCACGCTGGACCTGGTGGCGGCCAATCGCTATGTCGACCTGCTCGACAGTGGCATCGATGTGGCCATCCGCACCCGCGAGTTCGAACCGGACTCCAACATCGCCGTGCGCCGCCTGGCCTCGACCCGCCGCATCCTGGCCGCCGCTCCGGGTTACCTGGCCGCACGTGGCGTACCGCGCACGCTGGAGGACCTGGCCACGCACGACCTGCTGGTCTACAGCCATGCCAACCAGCCCAACAGCCTGCGCTTTCACCACCGTCAGGCCGGCGAACGCACGCTGGAGATCAGCGCCCTGATGCAATCCAACGACGGCCAGATCATCCGGGCCGCCGCGCTGGAGGGGCTGGGCATCCTGATCCAGCCCAATTACATCATCTACGACGACGTCGTCGCCGGCCGGCTGGTGCCGGTGCTGGATGACTGGGACCTGCCGCGCCTGACCATCAATATCGCCTACCAGGGGCGCAAGCACCTGCCGGCCAAGGTCCGGGTGTTCATCGATTTCCTGGTCCAGCACTTCGAGGAGATGGACTACGAGCGCAAATGGACGCGCTGAACGGTCTGGCTCGAACACTATAATACCGATTGGTAAATAAAAAATACCGAGTAGTAGCGTTCGCCTTTCTTTGGTAGTAATCTAGCGAGCATGTGAAGCGCCGCGCATTGGTGCACCCGACCTTCGCCCTGAGGAATGACCCGCATGTCCATCGCTACCGCCCTGTTCACCCTGTTTGCCTCCCTGTCTTCGTCTTACCGGCGGCGCCTGATGACAGGCATCGCTCTCGGCCTGCAACTCTCCCTGGCCGGGACCGCCTTCGCGCAGGCCGCTCCGCAAGCCACCCCACCCTGGCGCGAAGTGCTGCCGCAGGCGCAGACAGTGGGCAGCGGCACCATGCGCTGGCTGGGCCTGCGCATCTATGACGCCACCCTGTGGGCGCCGCAGCGCCCGCTGGACGACAACCAGCCTTTCGCGCTGCAACTGGATTACAAGGTCGGCATCAGCCGCGACCGGCTGGCCAATACCTCCATCGACGAAATCCAGCGCATGAGTCCGGCGCCGATCCCCGGCCCCACGCTGGCGCGCTGGAAGAGCGAGCTCAGCCGCGCCTTCGTCGATGTCGCCGATGGCGATGAACTGGTGGGCGTCTATCTGCCCCGACGTGGCATGCGGCTCTATGACAGGAACAAGCTGCTGGCCGAGATCGCCGATCCCGAACTGGCACGCGCCTTCTTCAATATCTGGCTCGGCCAGCCCAGCCGTGACGACAGCCTGCGACGCCGCCTGCTGGGGGAAACGCCTTGAGTGCAGGCACCGCCCGCCTGCCCGGGCGCTGGCACGACCCGGCCTACGGTATGCTGGGCGCACCGCTGGCGATGGCGGCGCTGCCGCTGTTCGTACAGCTGCCGGCGTATTACGCCAGCCATGTCGGCGTGGCACTGGCCCCGCTGGGGTGGGTCTTGTTCGCCGCACGCCTGCTGGACATGCTGCAGGACCCGCTCTTCGGTCATCTGCTGGATCACTCGGCGCAACGCCAGAAGCGCTGGATGGGCCTGGCCGCGCTGGTGCTGGCACTGGCTTTCGTCTGCCTGTGGAATCCTCCCGCCACGCCCCAGGCCGCCATGCCCTGGCTGGTCGGCATGCTGGTGTTGGCCTATGGCGCGCACAGCATGCTGAGCATCGCCTACCTGTCATGGGGCTCGCGCCTGCCTGACGATGGTCTGCGCGCCGTGGCCTGGCGCGAGGCAGCCGGGTTGGTCGGGGTGATCGTTGCCAGCGTGGTGCCGGTGGGCATCCTGGCCGCCGACCCGGCGCAGGTAACGGCCCGTCTCAATATGTATTGCCTGTTCTTTGCCGCCGTGCTGGGCGTGGCGCTAGTGCTGTTGCTGCGCCAGCCGGCGCCGCCCACCGTGGCAGCCGGGCAGCCGTGGCGACAGGCGCTGACCAGCCTGTGGGCCAATCGCGCCTTCCGCGCCCTGTTGCCCCCCTATCTGCTCAATGCCCTGTCGGCTGCCATTCCGGCCACGCTGGCGCTGTTCTTCATCGAAGATCAATTGCAGGAGAAGGCCCTCGCCGGCCTGTTCCTGGCCGCCTATTTCGGCGCGGCCGCGCTGGGCCTGCCGCTGTGGAGTGCGCTGGCGCGCAAGGTCGGCGCGGTGGCCTGCTGGCGCCTGGCCATGCTGCTATCGACCGCGGGCTTCATCGGCGCGGCGTGGCTGGGGCCGGGCGATCGCCTAGCCTTCCTTGCCGTGTGCCTGGCCACCGGTGCCGCACTGGGCGCCGACCTGCTGCTGCCGCCGGTCTTGCTGGCGCGGGTCGTCACCGGGCGCGGCTCGGTGGGCGCGGCCTTTGGCATCCTCACCATGCTGGGCAAGCTGGCGCTGGCCCTGGCCGGCATCGCGCTCCCCATCCTGTCGGCCCTGGATTACCACCCTGGCCAGGGCCCCGGCACCAGCCTGCCCCTGGTCTATGCCGCCCTGCCCTGCCTGCTCAAGCTCTGCGCCTTCGTGGCACTGAGCCGCTATGGGCGCAGGCATCCTTTTTGACGCATCAGCATGAAGAAGAAAGACACGTCCTCGTCGCATCCGGCCCGCACTCTGCGCCTGGTCCTGGGTGACCAGCTCAACCCGCTGCACTCCTGGTTCGATGCCGTCGATCCCGAGGTGGTCTACGTGCTCATGGAAGTCCGTTCGGAAACCGACTACGTGCTGCACCACGCGCAGAAGATCCTGGCCATCTTCGCCGCCATGCGTGCCTTTGCCGCGCGCCTGCGCGCCGACGGCCACCGGGTCCGCTACATCAGCCTGGACGATGCCAGCAACCGCCAGTCGCTGCCGGCCAACCTCTCGGCCTTGATAGCCCACTACCAGGCCCAGGAGGTGCAATGGCAGGCGCCGGATGAATGGCGGGTCGACCAGACCTTGCAACAATGGGCCGAGGGCCAGGCGCTGCCGGCGACTGTGGTCGATACCGAGCACTTCCTCACCGCCCGCCATGAACTGCCGCGCCTCTTCGCCGGGCGCAAGCAATGGCTGATGGAGCACTTCTACCGGCAGATGCGCCGCCGCTTCGAACTGCTGCTTGATGCGGCCGGCCAGCCCGAGGGCGGTCAATGGAATTTCGACCACGACAATCGCAAGCGCTGGCCCGGTACTCCGCCCGAACCGGAAGACTGGCGCGCACCGCACGACCACGGCGCGCTATGGCAGATGCTGCAGCAACAGGGCGTGGCCAGCTTCGGCGAGCCGCAGGCCAAGCAGTTGCGCTGGCCACTGGATCGCGACGAAGCCCTGCAGCACCTGGAGCATTTCATCACCCGCGTGCTGCCCTGCTTCGGCGACTATGAAGACGCGATGAGCAGCCGGGCCCAGCGCCTGTTCCACTCGCTGCTGTCGTTCGCGCTCAACGTCAAGATGCTGCAGCCGCTGGAGGTGGTCCGTCGCGCCGAGCAGGCCTATCGCGATGGCGATGCGCCGCTGGCGGCGGTGGAGGGCTTCATCCGCCAGATCATCGGCTGGCGCGAATACGTGCGGGGCATCTACTGGTCTCAGATGCCCGGCTATGACGAACGCAATGCCCTGGCACACCGGCTGCCGCTGCCGGCCTGGTTCTGGACCGGCCAGACCCGCATGCGCTGCCTGCAGCACGCCATCGGCCAGTCGTTGCAGACGGCACATGCGCATCACATCCAGCGCCTGATGGTCATCGGCAACTTCGCCCTGCTGGCCGGACTGGACCCCAAGGAACTGCACCACTGGTACCTGGGCATCTACATCGATGCCTTCGAATGGGTGGAACTGCCCAACACCCTGGGCATGAGCCAATGGGCCGACGGCGGCATCATCGCCACCAAGCCCTATGTCAGCAGCGCCGCCTATATCGGGCGCATGAGCGACTATTGCCAGGGCTGCGCCTACGATCCCAAGCAGAAGACCGGCGAGGACGCCTGCCCCTTCAATGCCTTGTACTGGGATTTTTTCCTGCGCCACCGTTCCACCTTCGGCAACAACCCCCGCATGGGCATGGCCTACCAGCAACTCAAGAAGATGGACCAGGCCGATATCACCCGCCTGCAGGAACAGGCCGCCACCCTGCGCGCTCGCCTGGACAGTCTCTAGGGCTGGCACGGGGCATCGTCGGCGGAAACTCCCGCCGGCCGATAACTTCTGCTGGATTGCCCAAAAGCAGGCAAAATACACAAAATCTGACGAACTCACGAAATTCCCTGCCTGATGCGGTCGTCGAAACTGACTGCGCGGCAAGACTGTTGCTTTTCGTCGAAAACCGATTATACCGAATTCAAATTTTATCTAACGAATTTGATTTATTTGTGTAATATACCAATAATGGATTTATGAAAACCGCAAAGACAATCAGCTCCGAGGTCTGCACCACGCAGGAAGCGGCCCATATCCTGGGCATTTCGGTGTCCTCCGTTCAGCAACTGGTCGAGGCCGGCATCATCGAAGCCTGGAAGACCAAGGGCGGTCACCGTCGCATTCCGCTGGCTGCCGTGCATGCCTACAAGGCCACGCCGGGTAGCTCCGGCGACGCTGCCGAGTACAGTCGCAACGCGCCGGCACCGCGCCCTGGCAATGGCCGCACCGCCGTACTGGTGATCGAGGACAACCGCCTGCAACGCGAGCTGTATGCAAGCGCGCTCGGTTCCTGGGGGCTGCCGCTGGATCTGGTCTATTGCGACAACGGTTACAAGGCATTGCTGGAGATCGCGCGCAGCAAACCCGACGTGGTGCTGGCCGATATCGTGATGGAAGGCATGGACGGCTACGAAGTGGTCAAGACCATCCTCAACGATCCACAGCTGCGCGATGTGAGCATCGCCATCGTCAGCAGCCTGGATCAGGACGAGATGGCGCAGCGTGGCGGTATTCCGGCAGGGGTGGTGTTCTTCCCCAAACCGGTCAATTTTGATGAATTACGCGGCTACATGCGGGCCTGTTGTGCACGCAGGGAGCGCGAGTCCCGCTAGGGACTACCACTGGAAAGGCCAGCAGCGCCATGGATGACCGGAAAACCTCTCTCTTGCCCCTCCGGTTTGCGCGCATCGATCTGCGCCTGGCGCTGGGGCTGTTTTCCCTGCTGCTGATCTGCGGTCTGTGGCTTGGAGCGCTCAAGGAGCTGCAGAGCAGCCGCGAAAACCACCTGCAGGACGCCCGTCGCGATGCCCAGTCGCTCTCGCGGCTGTTCCTGGAACATGCCTACCGCACCATCGAAGCAGCCGACCAGGCTGCCGTCTACCTGCGTTACCGCTATGGTGAACGCGGCCCGGCACTGGACCTGGCCAACGAGATCGACAATGGCCTGGTGGCACGCAACGTCTACAACCTCTTCACCATCGTCGACCGCAACGGTGACGTGGTGCTCTCCAGCAAGCCCTTCACACCCCTGAACCTGTCCGACCGCGAACACATCCAGGTTCACATGCATGGCGGTGAAGACAAGCTTTTCATCAGTACCCCGGTACTGGGCCGCGTCTCCAAGAAATGGTCGCTGCAGCTCACGCGACGCATCAACCGCCCCGACGGCGGCTTCGGCGGCGTGGTGGTGGTCTCGATGGACCCGCAATACTTCACCAGCCTGTACCACCAGATCGATGTCGGCCATCACGGCGTGATCACCCTGGTCGGTGCCGATGGCGTGGCACGGGTGCGCCGCACCGGCGACATGGACGCCATGGGCGAGCAGGTGCGCGGCGGCAAGGTCTACGCTGCCATGCTGGCCCAGGGCAGCGGCGTGGTGGAAGCCGCCAGCCGGGTCGACGGCCGCGAGCGCATCTACGCCTTCCAGAAGTTGCGCGACTACCCGCTCTACGCCTCGGTGGGCATCGACATCGAAGAACGCCTGGCCCCCTACTACCGCGAACGCAACCGTACCCTCACGCTGGCGACCCTGATCACGCTGGCGGTGCTGGTATTCAATGCGGTACTGATCTGGATGGCCGGCTCGCTGCAACGCAGCCGCCAGGACGCCATGCAGGCCAACCAGGCCAAGTCGCGCTTCCTGTCCAACATGTCGCATGAGTTCCGCACCCCGCTCAACGGCGTGCTCGGCTATTCGGACGCCTTGCGCGAGGAGCTGGGGGAGTCGCCCCTGGCGCAGTACGCCACGGCCATCCACGACAGTGGTAATCGCCTGCTGGACCTGGTCAATGCCATCCTGGAGGTGACCGAACTGGAAGACCGCCGCGTAACCGTTCACATGGCACCGGAAAACCTGCGCGAACTGGTCGGGCAGGCTATCGCCCGCCACTATGCGGCTGCCCGCGACAAGGGTGTGCTGCTGGAATGCCGCATTGCAGACGACGTCCCGCAGCTGCTGGTATGCGACCAGCGCAAGGTGCTGCGCGTGCTGGAAAACCTGATCGGCAACGCCGTACGCTATACCGACACAGGCCGCATCATGGTCGAGGTCGAGCGCAGTGCCGCCGACCAGCTCGACATCCATATCAAAGACACCGGCATCGGCATTCCACCCGCGCAACTGGAGACCATCTTCGAGAAGTTCACCCAGGCCGACGACAGCGTGCGCCGTTCAAGGGATGGCGCCGGTCTCGGACTGACCATTGCCCAGCGTCTGGTAACGCTCATGGGGGGCAAACTCGTGTTACAGTCCAAACAACATCAGGGATCGACTTTCAGCTTCACATTGCCAATAGAAGAGCCGAAATAAAACGGCGGCAAAGAAATGAAAACACAGGGGGGAACCGTGCATCCGGGCCAGTCAGCGAGCGACTATCTTCATATCGATCCCAGCGATCTGCTGGAGGCCGTAGGCGGCGATGCGCGCACCGTCGCGGCGCTGGCACGTACCTTCCTCGACAGTGCACCTGACATCTTTTCGCGACTGGAACAGGCGACCCTGGCCGGCAATGCCGACGCCGCCCGCCACGAGAGCCACACCCTCAAGGGCATGTGCGCCCTGTTCAACGCCCGTGTACTGACCGCCCTGCTGCTGCAGACCGAACAGGCCGGCCGCCAGGGCCAGACGCCACGCCCCGAAGAACTGGTGCAACTGCAGGTCAGCTTCGGGCTGGTACTGGATGAGATCCGGCGCTACGCCCACGCGCCCATGTCTGCCTGAATCAGGCCTGCATCCACGTCCACCCACGCCGTACCTGCCTGCACGACATGAGCCAGCCCCTGCCTGCCCCCCGCACCGCGCCGCTGCGGCCCCGCATCCGCCGCTCCGCGGTCACGCTGGGCGTACTGCTGCTGGGCCTGCTGATGACCACCCTCATCGTCTCAGGCGCATTGCTGTATCGGGCCAGTCTCAACGACTGGCGCAACGATCTGTCCACCCTCTCCACCGTGCTGGCAGAAAGCACGGCCCAGACCATGTCCTCGGCGCGTCTGGTGATCGACAGCATCCAGTACGACATCGAAGTGGCCAACATCGATGATGAGCTGCAACTCCGCCAGCATGTTGGCAGTGCCGATTTTTCGCAGGCGCTGCGCGAGAAGATCCGCGGACTGCCCTTCATTTCCGGCGTCGGCATCAGCAACGCCGACGGTCGCATCATCGCGCTCTCGCGTGTCCATCCGGCGCCTCCGCTGGACCTGAGCGACCGCGACTACTATCTGCACCACAGCAAATCGGCCTCGACCGAAGATTTCCTCGGAGAAACCGTCAATTCACGTGCCGCCGGCGTGCCGACCTTCTACCTGAGCCGGCGCATCAATGATCGCCAGGGGCGCATGCTGGCCATCGTGGTGGTGGCCCTGCCCTGCACCTTCTTTGAAGACTTCTTCAGTGCCGTCACCAAGGACAAGCCGTTTTCCATCCTGCTCTCGCGCCAGGATGAAAAAGCCCTGATCAGCACCGCCCTGGTCCACGCCACTGATGCCGAGCGCGACATCACGCCGCTGGCTGAACTGCATCCGCAACGACCTTCCAACCAGGATGGCCGCGCCCCCTACTATTTCATGCAGCAGCATTGGCTGGGCATACACCGGCCGGTGCGCAATGCGCCGATGTTTCTGGAGATCGGCGTCACCGACAAGGTCTATTTCGGCGAATGGCTGGAATCCATGTACCCGCTCATGCTGGTGGCGGCCATCAGCCTGGTCGGCCTGATCGGTGGTTTCGCCGTGGCCTTGCGCCAGGCCCAGCGCCGCGAGCAGGACGCCTTGCTGGCCATGCAGTTGAAGGAAGAAGCCGACCAGGCCAACGAGGCCAAGTCACGCTTTCTGGCCATGGTCAGCCATGAAATCCGCACACCCATGAATGGCATCCTGGGCCTGTCCGAACTGCTGATGGAATCGGGCCTGTCCAGCAAACAGCGCCACTATGCCGACAGCATCCACAATGCCAGCAGCGGCCTGGTGCGCATCATCAACGACATCCTGGACTTTTCCAAGATCGAATCCGGCAAGCTGGACCTGGAAGAGGTGGCCTTCCATCCGGCCCGCCTGGCGCGCGATGTGGCCGAGCTGTATCGCCCGTCGATCCACAACCGGGAGGTGGAGTTCGACCTGCGCATCGACTGCGACGAAAGCCTGTGCCTGGTGGGCGATCCCTCGCGCCTGAAACAGGTGCTGGGCAACCTGCTGAGCAACGCCATCAAGTTCACCCCGGCCGGGCACGTGCGCCTGAGCATGTCGGCACGAAAGGAAGAATCGGGGCTCAACCGCTGGCGGCTGTTCTTTGCCGTTGCCGACAGCGGCATCGGCATCACACCGGAAGCCCTGGCGCAACTGTTCCAGCCATTCACCCAGGCCGACAACACGATCTCGCGCCGCTTCGGGGGCACCGGGCTGGGCCTGGCAATCAGCAAGAATCTGGTGGAATTGATGGGTGGAAAGATCGCCTGCCAGAGCGTACCGGGCCAGTCGACCCGCTTCAGCTTCGATATCCTCTGCGCCGAAGGCGCGCAGCCGCTGCCCGGCGCCGGCTCACTCTCGCCATCCCCGGTACTGACGGCTTCTACCGTGCAAGCGGAGCAAGCGCCGGCCGCGTCACTCAGTGCGCAGAGCCCGGTGCAGGAGGCGCCCTCCCCCGGCGCCCCTGCCAGCCTCCCCTCGACGGTGATGAACGGCGCCCGCATCCTGGTGGCCGAAGATACCGACATCAACCGCCAGCTCCTGCGCATCCTGCTGGCGCGTCGTGGCTGTGTCCTGCAGGAAGTGGAAAACGGTTTGCTGGCGGTCGACGCCATACGCCACGGCCAGTACGACCTGGTGCTCATGGACTGCATGATGCCTGTCATGGATGGCTACCAGGCCACCGCCGAAATCCGTGCCATCGAACAGGCCCAGGCTCGCCCGCGCACCCCCATCGTCGCCCTTACGGCCAGCGCCATCGAAGGTGATCGCCAGCGCTGCCTGGACGCCGGCATGGACGATTACCTCAGCAAGCCCTTCACCCAGGTGGGCTTGATGAATACCGTCGAAAAATGGCTGCAGCAAAACCCCCACGCTGGAAAATCCCCGAATCAGGAAAATCCCTAAGAAAATAAAACAACTGCTTAATTTGTTTTATTTGATTTATTTGCTTTTCCTCCCTATGATGGTCCCTGAGCGCACTCACACATCCGAATAGCGCACCTATCAGGAGTTGTCATCATGAAATGGTTCTACGATCTGAAAATCGCCCACAAGCTCAACGCTGCCTTTCTGGTGGTGCTGGTGTTCATCGTAGGGCTGGGCGGCTTCGCCATTGCACAACTGGGGCAGGTCAACCAGAGTTCCACCGACATCGCCCGCAACTGGCTGCCCAGCATGAGCACGCTGTCCAAGATCAGCCTGGCACTGGCCCGCTCGCGCAGCTTCGACATGCAGCAGCTGCTGGCCGACGACAAGAAGGAAGAGCAGGCCTCACGTGAGCGCGCCGACAAGCAGATGGCCATGCTGATGAAGGAAGTGACGGAATACGGCAAGCTGGTTTCCGAGCCCCGTGAAAAGGAGCTGTATCCGGAAATCCAGCGCAACGTAGCCGAATACAAACAACTGCATGACCGCATTTCCGCCCTGTTCCAGGACGGCCAGAAACAGGCCGGACACGCCCTGCTCAACAGCGCCTCCACCCCGGTCTATCGCAAGCTGCAGGAGCAAATCAGCGAACTCTCCGAAGTCAACAGCAAGGGGGCTGCCGTCTCCGATGCCACTGCCACCCAGGTCTATGAACAGGCACGTCTGGCCATCATCGTCCTGGTCGTTGCATGCATCACCTTGTCGATGATTCTCTCTTGGTGGATCGCCCGTCTGGTGGCCCGTCCGCTGACCAATGCGGTCGCCATTGCCCGCCAGGTGGCCGAAGGTGACCTGACCGCCGACATCCCCAGCGCCCATCGCGACGAGACCGGCCAGCTGCTGGACGCGCTCAAGCAGATGAACGGCAACCTCCTGAACATCGTGCGTGAAGTGCGCCAGGGTACCGACACCATCTCTACTGCCTCGGCCGAGATCGCGACCGGCAACATGGACCTGTCCTCCCGCACCGAACAACAGGCCGGCGCGCTCGAAGAAACCGCCTCGGCCATGGAAGAACTGACCTCCACCGTGCGCCAGAACTCCGACAACGCCCGCCAGGCCAACCAGCTTGCCGTGTCCGCATCCGAGATCGCCCAGAGTGGCGGCCAGGTGGTCGGCAAGGTGGTCGATACCATGGGCGCCATCAACGAATCCTCGCGCAAGATCGTCGACATCATCGGCGTGATCGACGGCATCGCCTTCCAGACCAACATCCTGGCCCTGAACGCCGCCGTGGAAGCTGCCCGTGCCGGTGAACAGGGACGCGGCTTCGCAGTGGTGGCCTCGGAAGTGCGTTCGCTGGCCCAGCGCAGCGCTGCCGCTGCCCATGAAATCAAGGGTCTCATCGACGACTCCGTGACCAAGGTGGACACTGGCAGCAAGCTGGTCCACGAAGCCGGCCAGACCATGAACGAGGTGGTCGCCAGCGTCAAGCGCGTCTCCGACATCGTGGCCGAGATCACCGCCGCCGGCGCCGAGCAGTCGCAAGGGATCGAACAGATCAACAATGCCGTGGTGCAGATGGACGAAAACACCCAGCAGAATGCCGCCCTGGTGGAACAGGCCGCTGCCGCCGCCAAGGCCCTGCAGGAACAGGCGACACGACTGAGCCAGACCGTTGGCGTGTTCCGCCTCGACAGCAGCCATGTGCCGGTGCCCATGATGCAGACCGCAGCCGCACCGGTAGTGCGCGACATCACCCCGGCGCGCCCGGCGGTGGCCCAGGCCCGCGCCCGCAGCATCGCCCAGCCGGCTGCACTGACCCGCCCGGCCGCTACCAAGAGCAACCATGACCACGCCGCCGACAACGGCGACTGGGAACAATTCTGATCCCCGAGGACGACAATGGACGCCTTTCAAAAAGAAATCGACGAACGCACCAACCTGACCTCCAGCAACAAGTTCGAACTGCTGCTGTTCCGTCTGGGAACCCCTGATGGTTCCACCGACAAGCCGGGTGAGCTGTATGGCATCAACGTCTTCAAGATCCGCGAGATCGTTCCCATGATGGACATCACCGCTGCGGCCGGCATGCGCTCGCCGATGCTGGGGATGGTCAACATCCGCGGACAGGTGATGTCGGTGGTGGACCTGCCGGCGGTGGCCGGTTGCAAGGCTGGTCATGGCATGAACATCCTGCTGATCACCGAATTCGCCCGCCATACCCAGGCTTTTGCGGTGGAGTCGGTGGAAGAGATCGTACGCCTGGACTGGAGCCAGGTACTGCCAGCCGATTCGCATTCGCCGGGCAGCCTGGTGACCAGCATCGCCCGCCTTGATTCGGCGCTCGATGGCGGCCGGCTGGTCCAGGTGCTGGACGTGGAACATATCCTGAACATGGTCTCGCCGGTGAAGGAACAGCTGCAGAGCCCGTCGCCGGGCAGCAACGAGTTCCGGCTCAAGCCTGGCTCGGTGATCCTGGCCGCCGACGATTCGCGCATGGCGCGTGCCCTGATCGAGCAATGCCTGAAGGACCTGAACCTGCCCTACGTGATGACTACCGATGGCCTCCAGGCCTGGAAGAAACTTCAGGAACTGTCGCAAGCAGCTGAACAGGAAGGCAAGCCGCTGACCGACAAGGTCGCCATGGTGCTGACCGACCTCGAAATGCCGGAAATGGATGGCTTCACCCTGACACGCAAGATCAAGGCCTCGGACCGATACAAGCAATTGCCGGTGGTGATCCACTCCTCGCTGACCGGTTCAGCCAACGAAGACCATGTGCGTTCGGTGGGCGCCGATGGTTATGTCGCCAAGTTTTCCCCGCCCGAACTGGCAGCAATGCTGCGCAAGGTGCTGCCCCCCTGACGGCACCTACTGCAGAGCCAATGACGGCGCTTTTTACAAGCGCGCGGCCGCCCTCCGGGGTGGCTGACTGAAGCAAGCCGGACGCCACCTTCACGGGTGGCGTCCGGCTTTGTGCCATGCACTTTCCGGCGCCGCCAATCCCGACAGCTTTGCGCTATCTCAAAATAATTCGAGACGAAGCTTCTAGAATCAGAAGTGAGCGTTCTTCCGGTTAGCGAGCACCGATCAGCAACAAACGGCACCGCGCCGTTGCCGGCAACCCGGACGCCTCCGCCCCGACCCGCGACCGGTCGCACCCTGCTGCTGGAGGCTGGTCATGCCCCATACCGCCGATCCCACCCCGACCATCGACGCCGGCTTGCATCGCCAAGCCATCCCTGCCTTGCTCACCGACATGGATGCCGAGCACCGCCAGGTGCTGGAAGGCATTGCCGCACTCGCGGCCTTGCCCGCGGACCGCTTTGCCAGTGCCTATGCGGCGCTGGTTGCCGAGATCGAAGCCGGCTTTCGCCAGGAAGAAAACATGATGGAAGCCATCGGCTATCGCGAGATCCGCGCCCACCGGCGCGACCATGCCGAGCTGCTGGCGCTGATGCACCGCTTGCGCCCCTACCTGGACGATGGCAATGCGCCGCTGGCCGATATCGTGATGGCGATGATCCCGGCCATGCTGGTAAGGCACATGGCCAGCCTGGACCAGGAATTGGCGCTGGCCTTGCGGCAGCATGCGTCAGGCGCAGACGCGGAGCACTGAAGCAACACGCCTGCGCGGGCTTGTTTCGTCCGCACTGCAATGCAGGTTCCGTCCGGGGTCGGGCATTGGACAGCATGCGCCCCCCCTGCCTTGCCCTGCCAGCCTGGAGCGGGTAATCGATCGCGCCGGTAAGGGAGGGCGGAAGGATGGCGAGCCCGGTACATCTCCCATCGCCTGACAAGCACAAATAAATAAATCAAATTAATCATTTAAGCGTCGGAGATACTTTTCTCCCGGACGGCTGGAAATCGGCATCACAACCCAGGCAGCGCCACTATTATCCTTATATTTCACATACTTAGAAACATCCCCCACAAAACTCATCAGGTCTTTTCTTTCCAACAACTACGTTGGACGTGCGCAACGAATTCATTATTTATGTCTCGAATAAATCGTTTTTTAAACGATCTAAATGAATTTGTGTTTTAATGATTCCATCAACCAACTTCCCTGGAGTCGATCATGCGCCTGAACCTGCCCGTAACCCAACAGGAACGCGACATCGACGCCCATGCATCGATCGTTTCCAAGACCGATACCAAGGGACGCATCACCTACGTCAATCCGACCTTCATCGCCGTCAGCGGCTTTACCGAAGAAGAGCTGATCGGCGCGCCGCAAAACATCGTGCGCCATCCGGACATGCCGGAGCTGGCCTTCGCTGACTTGTGGAGCACGCTCAAGTCCGGCCTGCCCTGGACTGGCCTGGTCAAGAACCGCTGCAAGAACGGCGACTTCTACTGGGTCAAGGCCAACGTCACCCCGATCTGGGAGCGCGGCGTCTGCAGCGGCTACATGTCGGTGCGTACCAAGCCCAGTCGTGCCGAAGTCAATGCCGCCGAGGGGGCCTACAAGGAACTGAAGAAAGAAAGTGCTCGCATCGCCGTGTATCGCGGCGAGGTGGTACCGACCGGATTGCGCGGCGCAGTGCAACGCGCGGCGCGGGTATCGCTCAAGACCCGGCTGGACCTCGGGCTGGGGGTGGCCGCCGTGGGCGTAGGCGCACTGGCCTTCCTCAATGCGCAATGTCTGGATCACGCCAGCAGCCTGCCGACCCTGGCTGCCTCCGGCGTTGCCCTGGCCAGCCTGGCGCTGCTGCGCATGACACTGGCCTCGCGCATCTTCACACCGCTGCGGCAGGCGGTCGCACAATCGCGCCGGGTCGCCGGTGGCGATCTCTCGGCCAACGATCTGCAGGCACGTCGCGATGAAATGGGGGCCCTGCTGCAGGCAATGGAACAGATGCGTGTGAACCTGGTGGCATCGGTGGGCGACGTGCGTCGCAGTGGCGTACACATGGCCCAGGCCACCAGCGAGATCGCGCGTGGCAACATGGACCTGTCCTCGCGCACCGAATCGCAGGCCAGCAGTCTGGAAGAGACCGCCGCCAGCATGGAGGAACTGGCCTCCACCGTCACCCAGAACAGCGAAAACGCGCGCCAGGCCAACCGTCTGGTGGAAGAAGCGCTGGTCACCACCCGCACCGGCGAAGCCTCGATCAGGCACATCAACGAGACCATGGATGCGATCAACAAGAGCGCCGACCAGATCAAGCAGATCACCGGGCTGATTGATGGCATCGCCTTCCAGACCAATATCCTGGCACTCAACGCCGCCGTGGAAGCCGCGCGTGCCGGTGAACAGGGTCGCGGCTTCGCCGTCGTGGCCGGCGAGGTGCGCACCCTGGCGCAGCGTTCGACCCAGGCCACCAAGGAAATCAAGGCCCTCATCGATGAATCGTCGCAGCGCGTCGGCGCCGGCGTGAAGCTGGCCGACGAGATGCGCGACACCATGGACGGCATCATGCGTTCGGTGACGCAGGCCGCCACTGCAGTGGCAGAGATCACGGCCGCTTCCGGCGAACAGCAGACCGGTATCCAGCAAGTCAATGAAGCGGTGGTGATGATGGACGAAGTCACCCAGCGCAATGCCGCACTGGTGGAGGAAGCCGCAGCGGCCGCCGCCAGCCTGGAAGAATCGACCCAGCAAATGATCCAGGCGATCAGCGTATTCAATCTGGATGCTGCCGTGGGGAGTGCGCCGGGCGCTGCTTCCGGCATGACGCGGTCCCAGCCGGACCTGTCGCAACGCGGTACAGCCAAGGCTCTGGCGATGCATCGCACCGTCTAACGATACGGGGCAGACCTCCGCCCCCTGCTGCGGAGGCTACGATGAGGGGAGGCCATCATGGGACATTGCGATGCCCTGGTGTCCAGGCAATTGAGCAGTCCGCACCTGGACGACAGTACGATCGGTGACGCCCCCGACATGCGTGCCCTGCTCAAGGATAACGCACGTTACCGCCACATCATCGGCAACACACCGGCCATCATCTACAGCAGCGTTCCCTCGGGCGACTTCCGGCTCACCTTCGTCAGCGAGAATGCTTCGCGCGTGCTGGGCTACGAGCCACAGGAGATGCTGGACGATTCCAATTTCTGGTTCAACCACATCCATCCCGACGATACGGCAGCCATCTTCTCCAGCCTAGCCATGCTGTTCGTAGAAGACCAGAAGATCTACGAATACCGCTTCCGCGCCAGCGATGGCCGCTATCTCTGGATGCACGACACCCTGCGCCTGATCCGCGACCCGGCGGGCAAGCCGCTGGAGGTGATCGGCCTGATGACCGACATCAGCGGCCGCAAGGAAATGGAAGACACCCTGCAACGCCAGGCCGAGGAACAAGGCAAGCTGATCGAACAGCTGGGCATGGCCCAGGCGCAACTGATGCAGTCCGAAAAACTGGCCTCCATCGGCCAGTTGGCCGCCGGTGTGGCACACGAGATCAACAACCCGATCGGCTTTGTGTCCGCCAACCTCAATACCTTGGGCAACTACGTGGCAACCCTGCTGGAAGGCATCAAGCTCTACCAGTGCGTACTCGGCGGCGCCCTGCCGGCCAGCGTGGCGCAGTCCGAGCTGCAGGCCTTCGAAGACCGGGCCGACCTGCAATACCTCAGTCAGGACGTCACCGAACTGCTCAGTGAATCCAATGAAGGCTTGCAGCGGGTCAAGAACATCGTGCAATCGCTCAAGGATTTTTCGCGCACCGGCGAGAGCAACTGGCAGATGGCCGACCTGCATCGCGGCCTGGATAGCACGCTCAACATCGCCAACAACGAATTGAAGTACAAGGTGACGGTCGTCAAACAGTACGGTGAACTACCCATGGTCAGGTGCCTGGCCTCGGAACTGAATCAGGTCTTCATGAACCTGCTGGTCAACGCGGCCCAGGCCATCAGCGACAAGGGCGTGGTCACGCTACGCACCGAGCGCTGTGGCGATCGGGTCGCCATCAGCATCAGTGACACCGGCCATGGTATCGCACCGGAACACATCAACCGCATCTTCGAACCCTTCTTCACTACCAAGCCGGTCGGCAGCGGGACCGGCCTGGGCTTGTCGCTGTCCTACGGCATCATCAAGAAGCATGGCGGTGACATCCGCGTCTGCAGCGCACCGGGCAGAGGCACCACCTTCCGGATCGAATTACCGATTGATCCCGCACGCGTCACGGAAAAGACAGAAGCGACAGCAACACCAGTGGCAAAGGAAGCGATTGAGACAGTTGAAGCGACTGAAGCGCCAGCAAAAAGAGGAGAAGCATCATGAGCGCCATCCATAGCCAGGAAATCCAGACCGTCCAACAAGCCGATCCCTTTACCCTGCCGCCGCCCTGCATCCTGTTGGTGGATGATGAGCAGAGCATCCTCTCGGCCTTGAAGCGCAGCTTCCGTCCGCAGGGTTACCAGCTGCTCACCGCCACCAGCGCCGAGGCCGCACTGGAAGTCATGGCCAGCGCCGACGTCGACCTGGTCATCTCCGACATGCGCATGCCGGGCATGAGCGGTGCTCAATTCCTGGCCCAGGTGCGGCGCCAGTGGCCGGCCACCATGCGCATCCTGCTGACCGGCTATTCCGAGATCGGCAGCACCATTTCGGCCATCAACGATGGTGGCATCCACCATTACCTCGCCAAGCCCTGGGACGATCGCGAACTGCTGATGATCGTGGCGCACGCGCTGGAAGAGCAGCAACTGCGCAAGCAGAAGATGGCGCTGGAACGCAAGGTCCACGAACAGAACCTGCAACTGGCCGACTTCAACCGCCAGCTGGAGCGGCAGGTGCAGGCACGCACCGAGGAATTGCGGCAGACCGTGATGTTCCTGGAAAGCGCCCAGGAAGAAGAGCACAAGTCTTTCCTCTCCATGCTGCATGTCTTCTCCGACATCAGCGAACTGCGCGCTGGTCTGGCCAGCGGTCAGTCGGCCCGGGTGGCGCGCTGGTGCGAACAGCTCGCACTGCGCATGGGCATGACGGCACATCACGCGAGGGACACCATGATGGCCGGCATGTTGCATGGCATCGGCAAGCTGGGCCTGTCCGAAGATCTGGTACGCAAGCCGATCGAGAAGATGAGCAGCGAGGAGTTGCAGCGCTTCCTCTGGCACCCGGTGAAAGGGCAGATGCTCTTGACGCCCATCCCCAGCCTGGCCGAGACCGGCGAGATCATCCGTCATCAACACGAACGCCATGACGGCCGGGGCGTACCGGAAAGCCTGTCGGGCGACGCGATCCCCCTGGGTTCGCGCATCCTGGCGGTGGTACGCGACTTCGAGGGCTTGTGCAATGGCGGCATCACCAGCCAGAACACGACACCGGAAAAGGCACTGGCAATGCTGCGCACACATGCCGGCCATCGCTACGACCCGCTGGTGGTGGAGGCCTTCGTCACCATGATCGAAGAACAGCGGCTGATGCTGGAACAGCAGACCCGCCTGCTGGCACCGCAGGAACTGCGGGTCGGCATGAAGCTGGCCGAAGACCTGCGTACACGCTCCGGGGTGTTGCTGCTGAACAAGGAGCATGTGCTGGACGAAGCCATCCTGACCCGGCTGCGTCGCTTCGAGCAGATCGAGGAGATGCCGCTGAAAGCAAGGATCCTGCTGCATTGAGGCGCGCACCTGAGTCACACACCGATTGATCCCGGCTGGCCTGTATGGCCAGACCGGGAATTTCCTGATTGTCCACCGGACTGCCTGCTGGTGGAATCAGCACATCCTGGCGCACTGCGCCGGCTCACGTGGGGGTACGTGGGCTTGTTTCATTGATGATCATGCATTCCAACAAGAAAGACCTGTCGAAAATGACCAGAGTCACGCGCAATACCTGGATTTTCCTGCTGATTGCCCTGGGCCTGCTGCTGGCCGGGGTGGCCGGCCTGTCCCATCTGAATCATCAGGAGGTACGCAGCAGTCTGGCCATGGACAGCCGCTGGATCAGGGACGACATCGAGTCCCTGCTGCGCCGCTATGAACACGGCCTGCGCGGCACGCGTGGTGCCATCCTCGCCATCGGTCCGGGCGAACTGAATCGCGAGCGTCTGCTGCGCTATATGGACAGCCGCGACCTGGCCCAGGAATTCCCCTGGGCCGGTGGCTTCGGCTTCATCCGGTATGTACCGATGGAGCAGCGCGCGGACTATGAAAGGAAGGTCGCTGAGCATCATCAACTATTCCCCTCCGTCATCCAGTTGAGCCCCAACCCGGGCGAGCTCTACGTCATCGAACAGATCGAACCGATCGGCCCCAATCGCGAGGCGCTGGGCCTGGATATCGCCTCCTCCCAGGAACGCCGCTCGGCAGCCGACCACGCCATGCTGACCGGCCGTGCCGAACTGACCATGCCGATCCAGCTGGTGCAGAAGCAAGGGTCAGGTGCCAACGCCTACCTGTTCCTGCTGCCGATCTATGCCGGTTCGGTGACACCTGCGACCATGGAACAGCGACGCGAGCAGATCGTCGGATGGGCCTATGCCCCGCTGTCGGTGCAGGACATCCTGTCCGAGCTGAGCCGCCGCTGGAACATGCATTCACTGGAAATCCTGATCGAGGATGTGGCCAGCGATCAACCGCCGGTGGAACTGTTCCGCAGCGCAGGTTACAACCAGCTCGATGATGTGGTCAGCCTGGACACGGCGGTGCCGCTCTATGGCCGCGCCTGGAGACTGGTAATCCGCGCTTCGCCCGAATACAGCCAGACGCACCAGTTCATCAGCGACCGCGCCATGCTGCTTTCCTGCGGCACGCTGCTGGCCCTGATCGTTGTCATCGCCCTGGCCTACCAGGTCTTTTCCAGCCGCGAACAGAAGCTGCAGGAAGCCCGTGCGCTGCTGGCGGCTGTGGTCGACAGTTCTCCCGATGCCATCGTGACCACCGATGCCCGGGGCCTGATCAGTTCCTGGAACAAGGGGGCAAGCGATTATCTGCACCTGCCGGAAAGCCGCGCGCTGGGGAGCAGTCTGTCCGATCACGCCACCCTGCGCGAACTGGATGAGCGCGGTGGTGCGCCGGAAGTCGCAACGATGTCCGAGCAGGCAACGACGGCGCAGGTCATCAGCCTGCCGGGCGATCCGATACGCTATGCCTCTGCGCTGCTGTTCCCGTTGCGCGACCTCGCGGGACGGCCGATCGGCAAGGCCTTCATGCTGCGCGATATCACCCGCGAGAAGCGCATCGAACGCCAGCTGCATCGCATCAACGAAGAACTGGAGCTGACCGTCCAGCAGCGCACCCATGCGCTGCACCAGGCCAAGACCATGCTGCAGACGGTGCTCAACGTCATGCCTTCGCTGGTGGGCTACTGGGACAAGCATCTGATCAACCGTTTCGCCAATGCCTCCTACGAACGGGTGTTCCATCGTTCGCCGGGCGAGATCAATGGCATGTACATGCCCGACCTGGTGGGCAACGACCTGTTCGAAAAGGCGCTGCCCCATATCGAGGCGGTGCTCGCTGGAGAAAAGCAGACCTTCGAGCGTACCTTCGATGATCCCTCACTGGGGATGAAGCATGTACTGACCACCTACATCCCCGACATCTCGGATCAGGGCGAGGTGATCGGCTTCTATGTGGTGGCGCACGACGTCACCGAGATTACCCATAACCGCAACCAGCTATGGGAAGCGCTGGAACAGAACCAGTCGCTGCTGGACCAGGTGCAGGAAACCAATGCCCTGCTCAACAACGTGCTGGGCTCGGCCACCGGGGTGGCGATCATCGCGACTGCGCCGGACGGCATGATCACCCTGTTCAACCGCGGCGCCGAGCAGATGCTGGGCTACCGTGCCGAAGAAGTGATCGGCCAGCTGAACGAAGAGGCCTTCTCCGGCCAGCGTGTGGCGCCCCCCGCCTCACCGCAGAACGGAGAGACCGACCAGGCCGTGGCCGACCTGCCCTACCGCCGCAAGGATGGCGCAACGCTCCCGGTGGCGCGCCAGCAGACCGCGATGCTGGATCACCGCCAGCGTCATCTCGGCTATCTCTACATCGCCATGGACATGCGTCTGCAACGCAAGCAGGAGGCCGAACTGGCAGCCGCCCGCGACCAGTTGATGCTGGCTGCGGAAGTGGCCAAGCTGGGGGTATGGGTGTGGGACATGCAGAGTGATTCCTTCGAGTTCAATCGTCGGATCGCCGAGATCTACGGCATTGGCAACGGCATCGGTACCCAGACCACCACCTACGAAGCCTGGCGCCGCCGCGTGCATCCGGACGACGTTGTCTATGTGGAAAATGCGCTGCAGGCGGCCCTGACAGGCAGCGGGGAATTCGAACCGGTGTTTCGCGTGGTGCGCGAAGACGGCGGCATCCGCTACGTACAGGCGCGCGCCCATGTGGACCGCGATGGCATGGGGTCGGCGGTACGGGTGATCGGCATCAACCTGGACATCACGCAACGCATCGAATTCGAGAACAACCTGGTCGATGCGCGACTGAAGGCGGAACAGGCCAACTCGGCCAAAAGCCTGTTCCTGGCCAGCGTGAGCCACGAGATCCGCACGCCCATGAACGGGGTACTGGGGATGATCCAGCTGCTGCAGCGGACCCAGCCGCTACCGGGCCAGCGTGACTACCTGGAGAAGGCGGAGATCTCGGCCAAGTCGCTGCTGAACCTGCTCAACGACCTGCTCGATTTTTCCAAGATGGATGTGCAGCAATTGCAGCTGGAGCTGCAGGCCTTCGATCTCGATCATTTCCGCCACGACCTCGTCGCGGTGCTGGCCGGTTCGCCGCCCCAGGAGGGGGTCAGCCTGAATATCGAACTCGATCCCGCATTGCCGCAGCGCGTGGTGGGCGATGCCTACCGCCTGCATCAGGTACTGGTCAACCTGATCGGCAATGCGCTCAAGTTTACGCACCTGGGCCGCATCGATGTGCGCTTGCAGAAGCTCGCTGCATCCAGCGCACAGCAACTGAACCTGAGGGTGGAGGTCAAGGACACCGGCATCGGCATCGCTGCCGAACGGCTGGAGGACATCTTCGATGCCTTCACCCAGGCCGAGGCCTCGACCACCCGCCGCTACGGTGGTACGGGTCTGGGTCTGGCCATCAGCCGCCATCTGGTGCAACTGATGGGCGGCCAGCTGCAGGTCAGCAGCGAGCCGGGGCGGGGCAGCCGTTTCTGGTTCGATCTGCAATTGCCGGTGGAAGATGCAACACCGCTGTCGGAGGCGCGGCCGGACACTGCATCCGTAACGATGGAAAGTGGCGACGCGGCATCGGCCCCGTCGCGCGAACTGGAAGGTGTGCAGATCCTGCTGGTGGAAGACAACGCTGTCAATCGCCAGGTCGCCAGCGGCCTGCTGGCGCTTTCTGGTGCGCAGGTTACCTGCGCCGACAACGGCAGCACGGGCGTGGCCATCGCCAGCGACCCGGCGCGCCATTTCGACCTGATCCTGATGGACTTGCAGATGCCGGGCATCGACGGCATGGAGGCCACCCGCCGCATCCGGCGCCAGCACGATCTGCGCGGCATTCCCATCCTGGCCATGACGGCCAATGCATCGCCGGAGGACAAGCGGCGTTGCATCCAGGCGGGCATGGCCGGGCATATCGCCAAGCCCATCGATGTCACCACGCTGATCCCCACTCTGCTGTCACACCTGGGCCATGACCGATCGTCAACGGCAACAGTGTCGATGACGGAAACTGCCACCGATGCCATCACCGATGCGCCCTGCTCGCGCCAGGGCGTGGACAGTTACCAGACGGTGATGCGGCGATTCCGTCAGGCCAGCGATATCTACCGATTCACCCTGGATACCGCGGGAGCAGAGCTGGAGCGTCTCCTGGCGCAATACCGGGAGGCCCTGGAAGAAGGCGCGCTGCCCGCCATCGGTGCGGCCAGTCATGCCATCAAGGGCCTGAGCGCCACCATCGGTGCCTGCGGTCTGGCGGCCTATTTCGGCACCGTCGAAGCGCACAGCGCACAAGCGGCGTCCGTCGAGACCGATGCGCTGCTGGAGCGCTGGCGCCAGGAGTGCGCCCCCAGCCAGCGCGACGCCCAACTGGTCCTGCAGCAATTGCTGATGCAGGCCATGCAGGGGGCGCCGGCTCTGCCGGCCAGCGACACCGAAGCCGCGCCACTGGTGACGCCAGCGCCACAGGCTTCCGATTTTCCTGATAGGCAGCGCCTGCATGACTTGTTATCGTCGAGCAACCTGGAAGCACTCGACCTGGCCGAGTCCATCAGCAAGCGGCACGGACTGACGCAGCACGTCTGGCACCAGCAGTTGTGGGAGCTGATCGAACGACTCGACTTCGCGTCGGCGCTGAGCCATCTCGATCAACATTTTGGAGAAGCAAGTTGAAACGCATCCTGGAAGAACTTTCGTCGCTGCGTGGCAGCCGGGCGCGGGTGCTGCTCTGCGACGACCAGCCGATCAATATCCGCCTGGCCAATGCGCTGCTCAAGGGTGACTACGACATCTACATGGCCACCAGCGGTATGCAGGCCATCGAACAGTGCGAAAAGGTGCAGCCGGACCTGATCCTGATGGACGTCAACATGCCCGGCCTGAATGGTTACGAAACCTGCGAACGGCTCAAGCAGAACACCGCTACGCTGGGTATTCCGGTGATCTTCCTGACCGGCCTCAACAGCGAGGAGGACGAGGCCCGTGGCTTCGATGTCGGTGGCGTCGATTTCATCAGCAAGCCGATCCACGGCACGGTACTGAAAGCGCGTGTACTGACGCACCTGACCCTGAAGCTGCAATCCGATTTCTATCGCAACATTGCGGTGACCGATTCGCTCACGGGCTTGTTCAACCGTCGCAAGTTCGATAGCGAACTGGCCGAGAAATGGGAACTCTGCAAACGCTCCGGCCAGGCGATCTCTCTGCTGATGATCGACATCGATTACTTCAAGCGCTACAACGATCACTACGGCCACCAGGCCGGCGATCAATGCCTGGCCGAAGTGGCGCACGCCATCCGCAGCAACTTCCATCGCAGCTATGACTGCGTGGCACGCTATGGGGGTGAAGAGTTCGCCTGCATCCTGCCGATGGCGGGGAGCGAACAAGCCATCAGGCTGGCCGAGAATGTCTGCCAGTCGGTGGCGCGGTTGAATTTGCCCCATGCGCGTTCCGAGGTGGGACCGCATGTCACGCTCAGTATCGGCGTGGCGTCGATCACGGCACCCGATCCCGGTAGCTCGCCGGCGGGGCTGATTGCGCTGGCTGACCAGAACCTTTACCAGGCCAAGGCGCACGGTCGGGCACAGGTGTATGCAGAAGTGGAAATCGCGCAAGGGACAAGCGCCTGAAAGTGTCAATTAGCCACGCCGGCAAGTCTCTTATATGCCACGCTATGTGGCCTCTTGTCGAAAAAAATTGAGATTCTTCTCGAAGAAATTCGAAGTATTACGCCAGAAATTTTCCATCCTATCGACTAAATTCGACGGCACGGTGAAACTGCAGTTTTTCTTCCCGCATGTCCTCGTTCAGTGGCGCAAACGGTGCCGCGGCGAGGAAGTCGGTGAAGCCCTTTATCCCGTTTGATGCGTCCATATCGGTCAAGGAAGAAAAACATGGCAAATACAAATCTTGCTCATATCGTTGGTGGTGACGATTCCCTCGGTGGCCCGCTGGGTCGCATGCTGGAGGCCGCCGGCTTCCACGTGGCACACCATCCCTCTGCAGACGAATTCCTGCAGGAGCCGACCGCCCCACCCGGCGGCACGGTGCTGGAAGTCCACATGCAGGATGTCGACGCACCACAATTGCGTTCGCTGCTGGGTGAACGACAGCTCGGCATGCCGCTGATCGTGATCACCTCGCAGGCCCAGCGTCCGGCAGAAGGAAATGAACCGCGACCCACCGCCATTCGCGACACCCGAGGCACGCTGCAGCAGGAGGATAACCGCAGCCAGCCGATGCTGCACCAGCAGCTGGTAGCCGCTTTCCGCGGTGCGCTGATGCCCTTCGATGAATCCGGTCCGCAGATGCAGCAGCGGCAGGAACACCACCAGCGCCTGAAGACGCTCACCCGTCGCGAGCGCGAAGTGCTGGAGCGCCTGGTAAAGGGTCGCCTGAACAAGCAGATCGCCGCCGAACTGGGCACCTCGGAACGGACGGTGAAGGCCCATCGGCAGCAGGTGATGCGCAAGATGCACGCCGGTTCGCTGGCCGAACTGGTGACGGCGATGACCCGCTACTGATTCACCTGGCGCCGCCTGGCAGGGCGGCAGCCTCAGCCGGTGACGGTATCCTCGGATTCCACCCGATTGCGGCCGCCGCGCTTGGCTTGATACAAGGCCTGATCGGCGCGTGCATAGGCCTCTTCGAAATCGCTGCCGGCGGCAGCCCAGGCCACACCGAAACTGGACGTCACCGCCCGTTCCGGCAAACACTGAAAGCGTTCCCCCGCAATCACCTGCCGGATCTTTCCGGCGAATATCACCGCCTGCTCCAGCGCCATCCCGGCCAGCAGGATGGTGAACTCCTCCCCACCCACCCGTCCGACCACACCTGTCCCCGCCAGCGTGCTGCGCAGGCGGCCGACCAGTTCCCGGATCACGGCGTCGCCGGTCGGATGCCCGAATTCATCGTTGATGCGCTTGAAGAAATCGATATCCAGCACCACCAGTGACATCGCCGATTTTTCCAGGATCTGGTGAGCTCGCTCGAACACCGCACCCCGGTTGAGCGCGCCGGTCAGGTTGTCGTGCCTGGCCTTGTAGTCGAGCTCATCGCTCAGTTGCTTCAGGCGCGCATTGAGCTGATTGAGCTCGCGCTCGGTGCGGTCACTGCGCGAGATCAGGCGACGGCTCTGCCGCATCAGCTGACCATAGTGCTGTACCAGCTCCTCCAGCGCTGCCCGATGGGCGGCCGGCTCGGCGCCGGCATCGGCCAGCACGGCATTGGCGCGGCTCAGGGCCTGGGCTTCCGCTTCGAAAAGGTCGACCTCGTCCATCAGCTCTGTACCGCGTGATCGTGGAAGACCAGCGCGGAAAAGTCTTCCTGCAATTCCTGGCCAAACTCGAAGATGGTGTCGTCTTCCTCATCGTGGTACCAGTTCAGGACCACCTCGGTGCCGTCCTCGGCCTTCTCGTTCAAGGCATCGAACAGGGAAAACAACATCTTGGTGCTGGAACTGTTGAAGTAGGCCAGGGCCACATTGACGGTGATGGTGCCGCCGCCCTCGTCGTCGGCGAGGAAGCGGCGCAGCGTGGTGATGATCTCGCCCCAGAACTGGGCGGCATTCTCGGGATAGGATTCGCCCTTCAGCGAAAGCATGCGCTGGTCGAAGCGGAAGTCCACTTCGGGAGAGCTGGCGCTGGCGGCGATGAATAAATTGTCCATGATGTCGTGTGTCCGGATACCGGCGGGCCTGGATCAGGCTCGCCTCAGATGGTGGCCCTCAGGTAGAAGGTCTGGTCGCCATTTTCCTCGGGCGCGGAGAATTCGAAATCCAGCGGCGCGCTGGCATCGCGCGCGACCGTCAGGAAGCCCAGACCCGCACCCTTGCTGTCGGGCGGTGTTTCAGAACGCAGCATTTCCTTGTAGGCCAGCTTGATCTCGTCATTGGTCAGCGAGCGCAGATGTTCCAGTTTCGTGCGTAGCTTGCCGGCCATGTCGGCATCGACCGGATTGGCGCAGTGCAGGAAATAGCGGCCATCGGTCTGGGTGATGAAGACCGCGCCATGGCGCATCGGCGGCTCGGTGACCTTGCCTTCCTTCTCATGCAGGTCGGCCGAATAGTGGACGATATTCTGTGCCATCTCGATGAAGGAGGAGAACAGCTTGCGGCGCGTCTGTGCCAGGGCGCCAGTATGCTCGGCGCGCAGCTTCACGGCCTCGGCCATGGCGGCGATGATGGTCTGGGAAAAATAGCCGACGTAGTAAAAGACGATGTCGCGTCGCGCGACATAGCTGTGGAACTCCGCCCACTCCTGCTGGATACCGTTCATGCGTGTGTTCCGTGTTGACTGTCTTGAGTGAAGGAGGCGCCCAGGCGAGCGCCGAAGAAACAGATATCGTCGCGGCGGCGCTGCGTTCCCTGGTAATGCGCGTGAACGTCCATCACCACCCGCGCCAGTTCCGGCATGCGCAGGCTGCCGCTGCCATGCTCCAGCAACGTGCGGCGCAGGCGCTGCTTGCCGAAGGCAATGTGCTTGGGTCCACCGATCTGGTCGATCACGCCGTCGGTGCAGACGAAGACCATCGCCCCCGGTTCGAGCTGCAGACTATGGTTGTCCCACTGCATGTCATCGGGGGTATCGACATAGCCCAGGCCGACGCGCTTGCCTTCCACCGTGGCCACATCAGTGCCATCCGCAGACAGCACGAACAGCGCCATCTTGGCGTGGGCACTGGTGAGAGTACGGCTGGCGCGGTCGAACCAGAAGAAGCAGGCATCCATGCCATCATCGGATTCCGAGGCCTTGCCGGAGTCGCCATGCTGGCCCAGCACCCGCTTCATGCTGCGGTTGACCTCGCGCATCAGGCGCGCCGGGTCGTGCGGGCCATGCAGTTCCAGCGCCTGCTTTAGCGAGGAAGATGCGATCAGGGTCAGGAAGGCGCCCGGCACGCCATGCCCGGTGCAATCGGCCACGGCGGCAAACCAGCCATCCGCATGGCTTTCGAAATGGTAGAAGTCACCTCCGACCACATCGCGTGGTTCCCACACCAGGCAGGCGTCGTCCAGTGCCTGGGTCATGGCCGCACGCGAGGCGCTGAGCATGGCACGCTGGATCACGCTGGCGTAGTCGATGCTCTGCATCACCTGGCGGTTCTTTTCTTCCTGCATGGCCACCAGTTCGCGCATCAGCGCCAGACCGGCACCCAGCCCCGCCAGCCGGCCCTGGTCGACGATCAGGAAGCCATCGGCCAGGGTCTTGTCGCCCGAGGCCACGGCCAGCGCGCCCAGGGTCTCGATGGGCGTGTCGGCTTCGACGATGAGGGGGTCCTTGTCCATGAACGCGATGCAGCTCTTGCGCTCGTACAGCTCGCGGTGATACGGCTTGGACATCTGGGACATGAAGATATGACGGCTGATGAGCCCGATCGGCCGCTGCTGCTCCACCACCGGCAGGCTCACCAGCTCCTTGTGCTGACCGAAGATGTCCAGCACGGCTGCATTGTTCTCATCGAACTGGACGACCGGCACCTGTACCGCCAGCGCTCCCGCTGTCGGTTGGAACAACTTGCTCCCCATGGCCGGAGTCAGACTGAAATGGCTTTCCACCGTACACGCCCGCGTAGTGATTTCTGGATTGACCGCGGATCATATTTCATTCCTGTGACAACAATGTGACCGCGTCGCCGATGGGCGACAACGCGACATTTAAACAGAACGGTACGTCTTGCTCAAATCACGAAAAACCCGTGCGTCCCATCCCTGCCCAACTGCTCCACCAGCCCGAACTCCCAGTCGAGGTAGGCCTGCATGGCAGTGGCGGCATTGTCGGTACCTTCATAGGGACGGCGATAGCGATCGATGCGGGGCGAGAGCAGATGCTGCTCGCCACTCTCCAGAGGCAGGCCGGCCTGCGCCCACGCGGCGTTGCCCCCCTCCAGCAGATAGACCGGCTGCGACACCAGCGCCTGCAGATCGGCAACGGCAAACTGCGCCAGCAAGGCGCTCCCGCAGGTAAGCACGAAGCGTGTGGCCGCCGGGAAGCGACGTGACACGGCGGCGATCTCCGAGCGCAGCACGAACCATGCACCCGGAATATGCCCCGCCACGTAACGGGCGCTCAGAGCAACGTCGATGACGACGGTGCCACCGTGCGCGCTGGCTGCGTCATCCGCATCCAGCCAGCTCTTCAACTGCTGCGGACCAATGCGCTGCTGCGGCGTAACGGCAGCCACCGGCAGCGCGCGCGGCGCCTCACCGCTGACGGCGAAGTCAGCCGGCGTCGCGCCCTCCACGACATACACTTCCCATCCCATCTGGGCCAGCCAGGAGGCGGTCATGTCGGCGCGTACGCCATCATCGTCGGCCAGCACGATGCGCGCTCCGCGAACCGGCGCGTTCATCTCGGTCTCCTGCACCAGCTGGCCACCGGGCGCCGAGAGGAAATCCGGCAGATGCCCTTCCCGGTACTGCTCGGGCGTGCGGACATCGAATCGATAGACAGTGCGACCCGGCTGCACCAGGGTGTCCAGCGCGGCGAACGCGATGCGCTTCACCCCGGCCCGGTCGGCCACGCTGCGAGCCTGGCGACGCGACTGTTGCTGCTGGCCGACCTCGACCTGTTGCGGGAAACGACGCGCCTGCCCGTGCTCAAGCTGCTGACCGGCCAGCGTCCAGCCGATGGTGCCGTTACGCAGCGCATGCACGCGATTGGGAATGCCCGCATTGACCAGCGACTGGGTCCCGATGATGCTGCGCGTGCGACCGGCGCAATTGACGATCACACGCGTCTTCGGGTCCGGGGCGATGGCCGGCAGGCGCAGCACCAGTTCGGCGCCGGGTACGCTGATGGAGCCGGGGATGTTCATGTTCTGGTATTCATCGAAGCGGCGGGCATCGACCACCACCACGTCCTCCCCGCTGTCGAGCAAGGCCTTGACCTCTTCGGCGGAGAGCGACGGGGTATGGCGTTGCGACTCCACCAGTTCGCCGAAGGCCTTGCTGGGCACGTTCACGTCCTGGAACAGCTCGCCCCCGGCCTCGCGCCAGCCGCGCACGCCGCCGGCCAGTACGCCCACGCGGGTATAACCCAGGGTGCGCAAGCGCAGCGCGGCACGCACGGCCAGCCCTTCGCCGTCATCCAGCGTGACGATGCGCACGTCACGGCGCGGCAGGCGGCTACAAGCGTTCAGTTCCAGATGGGAGTACGGGAAATTGGCAGCAAACAGCGGATGCGCTTGCGCATGCGGTGCTTCTTCGCGCACGTCGAGCAGGGCGATCTCTTCGCGGGCCAATAGCGCGGCACGCACCTCGGCGTAGCTGATGACAGGGATGGAAGCAGCGGCGTGGTCTTGAGTCATGAGGAAGCTTGTTCGATGGAGAGGTCCCAGATATTGGGCAAGGTGGAATTGGAATAGCCGGAGATGAACGGCACGCGCCGTCCATCCGGGTGATACACGGAACGCCGGACCGCGCCGATATTGGCGCCATAGACATGGATGCTGATCGACACCTGGTCGGCAAAGGCATTGCTGACCTGATGCACGTCGTGCAGTTCGGGATGATCGGGCGCCACCGCCTCCACCTGTCCGGCCTGCAACAGCGCGCGTTCGCCCACCGGCTGCAGCTGCCCGCGCTGCCAGCCAAAGGACTGCGCATGCTCGGCGCCGCGCAGCACGCCGATCAGTCCCCAGACGGTGTGGTCATGTATCGGCGTACGCTGCCCCGGCCCCCAGACGAAGCTGACGACAGAGAAGCGTTGGGCCGAATCGGCATGCAACAGGAATTGCTGGTAACGCTCGGGATGCGGCTGGGCATAGGCATCGGGCAACCAGTCATCGTGCGCCACCAGTTGGCGCAGCAAGGCGCCGCCCTGCTCCAGGATGATGGCCTGCCCAGGCTTGCCATCGAGCAGGCCGGCAAACCCGGTGATGAACTCGCGCAAGCGCCACAGCTGCTTGCCGGATGGATGGGGTGTTGCCATGTGTCCCTCTCTGTTTTCGCGGTGACCGGTCTGCGCCGGCTCAGACGCGCACTATAAATCATTTCCCGATATCCCGATGAGCCCGCCAGTGTGGCCATGCGACAGGCCAGGGTCAACGAAGCTGTACGCATATGGATATGCGCAGGCTCATCTTCAGGCTCTCCGTCATCGCCGTCGGTGCGCAGCCGCGTCCACATCGCGGCTTGGGCCTACAGACTGGCGGCGCGGCCCTTCTTACCATGAAGCGTCAATATGGAGGCAAGCATGAGCGATAGCAAACCCGCAGGCATTCCTGCCCAACACCAACCCCGGCAACCGGGTGACGAACAGCAGATGCAACCCCGCCCGCAAAGCGCACCGGCCGGCGAACCCGGACGACTGCTGGCGGGAAAGGTGGCCCTGATCACCGGCGGTGACAGTGGCATCGGCCGCGCTGTCGCCCTGGCCTATGCGCGGGAAGGGGCCAAGCTGGCCATCGTCTATCTGGATGAGGAAGAAGATGCACGGAGGACCCAGCAGGATGTCCAGGCACTGGACGCGCCCTGCCTGCTGCTGCCCGGCGATGTCGGGTCGCCCGAGTTCTGCCGCCGTGCCGTGCGTTCGGTGATGGATGCCTATGGCCGTCTGGATGTGCTGGTCAACAATGCGGCCCAGCAGTATCCGGCCGACAGCATCGAGCAGATCTCGCCTGAGCAGCTGGAGCATACCTTCCGCACCAACATCTTCTCGATGTTCTACATGGTCAAGGAAGCCATGCCCTTCCTCACCCGAGGCGCGCGCATCATCAATACCACTTCGGTGACGGCCTATCGTGGCAGCAAGCATCTGGTGGACTATGCCGCCACCAAGGGCGCGATCGTGGCCTTCACGCGCTCGCTGTCGCAACAGCTGGCGCCCGCCGGCATCCACGTCAACGCCGTGGCCCCAGGACCGATCTGGACCCCGCTGATCCCCTCCAGCTTCAGTGCGGAAGAAGTCGCCAGCTTCGGCAAGAACGTGCCACTGGGCCGCCCCGGGCAGCCGGACGAAGTGGCACCGGCGTACGTGTTCCTGGCCACCGAAGGCGCTTCGTACATGACCGGGCAGGTGCTGCATCCCAACGGGGGCGAGATCGTCAGTACCTGAGCCTGTTGCTGCGGCGAGCGCGGTAAGAGAACCTGAGGATGGGCGAGATGGCCTCAGGAAAACCCCGATGGCGACAGTGTTGCCATCGGGGCATGATGAGCTTGTCCACGACCATCGCGAGAGCCCCTCATGCACAAGACCGCCCTGATCGCCACTTCCCAACCCGAAGTCAGCCGCGCGCTGACCGAATGGCTGGCTATCAACGACATCGATATCCAGATCGCCGGCAGCGGCAACGATGCCATCGAGCACATCGCCCTGGACCGGCCCGACCTGGTGCTGGCCCAGCTGGCCATGGAAGGCATGAGCGGCCTGCGCCTGGCGCACTACCTCAAGGCACAGGACACGCTGGCCGATGTACCGGTGATCCTGCTCTGCCGCGATGAGCGGGAGATGGATCTGGTGAAGGGACAATGGCCTGCCTTCCTGTGCGCGGGATCCCTGAACCCGGCACTCATTTCCGAACTCAAGCGAGAACTGGTCAACTAATTCCTGTTTCCGCACTTCCGGCGCGGCGGCGGCGATGCCACTGCGCCACGCTCCATCCACCACCGACCACGATGGCCAGCAACAGCGCCGCGCTGAGCGCACGATGCTGGCTCACCCAATGCCGTGTACTGCGCCAGGCCTGTTGATACGGGAAGCGCGCCGCTGCGGCAAAGTCCGGTTCCACGCAGTGTTGCCCAAAGTCCGCTGAGAACGGCACGGCGGCACCCTGCCGCACATAGCGAAGATAAAGTTGCTCGGCACGCGGCTGGTCGTAATACACGAAATTCACACCCTGGCACAGCACCGCCGCGAAGGCTTGCGAGCGCGGCGGCAGTTCGTCGGCCGCCTTCATGGCGTAGCCCGCTGCGATGTCGCGGTAGTGGAAGCGCTTGTAGGGCTTGGCTTCACTGGCGGCATAGCGCTGGCGCTCACCCTCGGTCACCAGCGGCCCGGGCAGGTCGGCCTGGGCACGCGCCTGGGGCGTGGTCGGAAGCGGTTTGTTCTCGTCGCCATACGGGGCTGCAGCACGTCCGGCGCCCCAGGGATAGCTGCCGCCATAGACGGCGAAGTCCGGCCCCTGTTCGTATCCCATGATCTCCATGCCCTGGCGCCGCGCAATCACGGCTGCCTCGTACCAGCCCTGGGCGCGACTGTTGGCGCGCCAGGCATGCTGCCCGCGCTCCAGCGCCTGGCCATAGTCGCGTGCCTTGGCGCGTACCCGCCAGGTCACCGGCAGTTCCTTGCCGTTGTCGTCGTAGCTGCTGTCGACGAAACGCTCGTCGCGTTCATCGGGGAAGTAGGCCAGTGATGCTTCCACCCTGCCCTCGCGCACCAGACGGCGCGCCAACAGTTGGCGCAGACGGTCTTCCACCGTGACCGCCGACAGGCCCACCGCGACCCAGCGCAGGGACTGCCGGCCGGGTTCCTGCTGCGCCGCTGCCTTGGCGACCGCTTCCGGTGACGGCATGGGCGAAGCCGGGGCGTGGGCGTCCACATAGGTCTTCAATTCGTCGGTGGTCAGCACCCGCTCTGCGACGTAGGCGAGATCGTTGTAGTAGTCGGTGTAAGCGGCAAATCCATTGCCGCCGGCCTGCGCAGTCTGGCGAGCGGCGCGGTGGAATTGCGCCAGCGCTTCCACGTACTGGCCGCGTGAGAGCGTCAGCACCCCCTGCTCGCCGACCAGCAGATTGGCATTGCCCGGTTCGACGCTGGCATCGTTACGCGGGAATCCCTGCGCGGCACGGGCATAGGCTTGCGCTGCGCCGTCATTGTCGCCCTGGCGCAGCGCCAGCTTGGCGCGTACCCACCAGGACAGCGCCGACTCCTGCCGGCCGGCCAGCGAGGCCGCGAGGTCATACCGACCGGTGCGATAGGCCAGTGCAGCCACGCGATCGGCCCCGGCGATCTTTTCCAGACCACGCCGGCGCAGGGCGTCGACCAGGTTCACCAGCACCGGATTGGGCTGGATGCGGCTGCCGCGGGCGGCATCGGCATACCCGGAGGAGCCGCTACCGGCTGCGCCCGGGTCGTAGTCACTACCGGCCATCTGCGGGCCTTCGCTGACATCGCCCACGCGCGCCAGCGCATAGGCCACCAGCAGCTTCTGGGCGACCGCATCATCGATGAGCGCCATGGTGATCGCCGGGCGCGCCAGGCTCCACGCGGCCAGCGCCTGCAGCGAGGAGGGTGCGCTATAGGAGCCGCGCGCGGCCTGCTCCGCGTACAACCGGATGGCCTGCTTCAGATCGGCCGGCGGGATGCTCTCGCCACAGTTGCGGCCCTCGTTGAAATCGGACCAGTTGCAGGCGCCCGCCGCGCCGACCAGCAACAGCCTCGCCTGTTCGCCATAACTGGCCACCGCCAGCCCCAGCGGATCGGGCGCGCCCGCTGCCGCCAGGGTACGGGCCTTGTCGAAATTGGCGATGGCCTGTGCCCGCTGGCCTTGCATGGCATGCAGGCGACCCAGCATGTAGGCCGCCCACACGGCACGCTCGCTGGCCTGCGCCGGCGGCAAGGCCAGCACGGCCTCGAAGCGCTGGCGTGCCGGTTCCAGCGCGTTGCGACGGAAGTCCTCTGCGCCGGCAGTGTAGAGCCGGATCGCAGGCGGCAGCGCAGCACCGGCGGCATAGGCGGCCTCACCATCGGAGGCGGCGCGCATGGCCTGCAGCGCGGCCCATTGCGTGGCGTCCAGTTGCCCCTTCTCCAGCATGCGCAGCGAACGCGGATCATCGGGACTGCCACTGGCCTGCTCGTAGCCACTGCCCTCGTCGGCCTGCAGCCGGTCGGTCGCAGTCACCAGATGAGCGGTCTCCCAGGTGAAGGAATTGGCGGGAGTGTTGCGCAGGCTGCCGGCACGGTTGTCCAGCAGCTCCAGCGGGAAGTCCGGGCCACAGGCCACTACCGTGGCCGCGCCCAGGACCAGCAGTGCGCTCAGTGCGCAGGCAATGCGGACGGCCGGGTTGGTTCGTTTCATCAGGATCCCATTTCCAGTGTGATATCCGGGGCGGCCGCATCGTCGCAGCGCAACCACCCGATGGTGCGGCTGGCACCGGCGCGTAGCAGGCCAGCCTGGCTCAGGCGCAGGTAACGTCCCTGCGCATCGTTTTCCAGCGTGTAGCCATTGATGCCGTCAGCGGTGCAGGTGTTCCCGGCCGGTCCGGCCGGTGACGGATATCCCTGGCGCACCCGTATGCGCAGCGGCAAGGGGGCGTCGGCATTGCCGGCATTGTCCAGGCGGATGTCGCGTGCAGGCTGGCCCGGCTGGGCGGCCACCAGTTGCACCGCCAGACCTTCCTTGAGCGGCTTGCGCTGCAGGACGGCGATCCAGGTCGACAGGCTCCAGGCGCGACGATCGTCTCCGGTCGGCAGGCGGAACCAGACGATGCCGGCCAGGCCCGCCGGTGGCGCTTTTTCCAACTGCGTGACGAAGCGCGCCATGGTGCGTGGCTCGGCCATGAGCTCCTGCGCCACGCCACCGACCAGCAGCGCCGACTCGCTCTCGACGGCGGCGATCCTGCCCTGCCCGTTCCAGACCACCCGCGATCCATAGGCCGGCAAGGCCACGTGCCAGGGACGACGGGTGCGCTGGGCATATTGCTGCATCCAGTCCTGGGCACGCTCGGCATCGAACAGGCCCAGGCGTGGGTCCTGCACCGCATGCACCTGCAACGTGGATGCATCGGCCACGGCCAGCAGATCGGCCAGGCGCGGGCTGGCCAGCCAGGTGGGCAAGGCGGTCACGGTCAGGTCCAGCGGGGCGATGCGCGTCTTGAGGCTGCGCAGGAAGGCGGTGTATTCGGGCAGGCGCGCGGTGGCGCAGTCATAGTCGATTTCCAGCGCGGCCGGCTGCAATCCGCGCTGGCGCCAGGCGTCGACCAGTTCCAGCAGATGGGTCTGGATGGCGGCACCATCGAAGCGCGCCAACTGGCCATTGATACGCACCGTCATCAGCAGCGGCCGACCGGTAGCGGCCAGCAGGGCGGCATCGGGCTGGATGTCGACCCAGCCGCCGGAGGCCCCCAGCTCGGCGGCCAGCACATGCCAGCGCGCCACATGGGCATTGGAGGCAGACAGGGCATTGCGCAGCGCGGGCGTCCACTGGCGCTGCCAGACATAGACATCCTGGGCCAGCCCGACCTCGGTGGCGGGATGGCGAGAACAGGAGGCCAGCAGCACGGTCAGCACGAGCCAGGTGAACAGGCCGGTGGAGAGGCGCCAGCCGGCGCAACGGAGCAAAGGAGGCATGGTCGACGGATCGGGGACGGCCAGAGGTGCCGGCATTGTACGCGAGCCATCCACAAAAACGACCAGGCCCGGTGCCTTGCGGTCACCGGGCCTGGTGGCGTCAGGATGTCGAAGTGCGGATCAGGCGCGATAGCCCTTGCTGCTCATCGGCACGAAGGCCAGCAGCACGCCCAGGATGGACAGACCGATCACGTACAGCGCCGGGCCTTGCGGGTCAGCCTTGATCCACAGCGAGATCAGCACCGGGGTCAGGCCACCGAAGATGGCATAGGCCATGTTGTAGGCGAAGGACAGGCCGGTGAAGCGCACCGCCGGCGGGAAGGCGCGGGTCGAGACGATCGGGGTCAGCGAGATGCTGCCCACGAACAGGCCCACCAGCGCATAGCCCCAGATCAGCGATTCGGGCGAACCCGGCAGCTGGCCGTAGAACCACCAGGTGGACAAACCCAGTCCGCCCCAGCCGATGATCATGCTGGCCCGGGTGCCGATGCGGTCGCACAGCCAGCCGATGGCCAGGCAGCCGATGGTCAGCATCAGGGTACCGGCGCAGTTGGCCTGCATCACCAGCTTGGCTGGCAGGTGATGCACGGTCTGCAGGTAGGACGGGGTCATCAGGATCACCACCACCACGGCGCCCGACAGGCACCAGGTCATGCCGGCGGTCAGCATGCTGGCGGCGCGATGTTCGCGCAGGACGGTCTTGAGCGGCAGTTCGGTGGATTGCTTGCGGCGCGCGGCCAGTTCACGGAACACCGGCGTTTCTTCCAGGTAGCGACGCAGGTAGACCGACACCAGGCCGAACACGCCGCCCAGGATGAAGGGGATGCGCCAGGCGTAACCCGCCACCTCGGCCGGTGCATAGACGCTGTTGATGAAGATGCCCATCAGCGAACCCAGCAGGATGCCGCCGGTGATGCCGGCAGTCAGCGAGCCGACGCCGAAGCTGTAGCGATTGGCCGGGACGTGCTCGGCCACGAACACCCAGGCGCCGGGCATCTCACCGCCGATGGCCGCACCCTGCAGGGTGCGCATCAACAGCAGCAGGATGGGCGCGGCCACGCCGATGCTGGCATAGGTCGGCAACAGGCCGATCACCAGCGTGGGCACGGCCATCAGGAAGATCGACAGCGTGAACATGCGCTTGCGGCCGATCACGTCGCCGTAGTGGGCGATGATGATGCCGCCCACCGGACGCGCCAGGTAGCCCGCGGCGAAGATGCCGAAGGTCTGCAGCATGCGCAGCCATTCCGGCATGTCAGCCGGGAAGAACAGCTTGCCGACGACGGCGGCAAAGAACACGTAAATCACGAAGTCGTAGAACTCCAGCGTGCCGCCCAGGGCCGACAGGCCCAGGGTGCGATAGTCGGAGGAAGTGAGGGGGCGATGCTGGGACTCGTTCAAGGCCCCGGTAAATTCAGCGGAAGTGGTCATGATGGTTCACTAACGGCAAAGCAGACATCCGGCGCGACTCCGCCGCTGCACGACGTGCATGGGAATGGCGCAGCGGGCCGGGTGGCCTGCTTCATCTTTTCGGTCGGGTGGTCGCAGACGGCATGTCTGCGCAGGACAGATTCAGCAAAAAACGTAGAGTAGAGATATACGATTTAGCGTCGAAACTGACTTAATGATACCCGAAAGCGGCAAAACTTTCGCGACGCAGCATTTCTTGCCGTGACTGGAAAGCTGCGCAGCATCGGCAGCGGTGGCACGTTGGGAGCGCTGCAGAAGGCAAAAAGCCCGCATTGCAATATATTCGCAATGCGAGCTTCAAATATGAACGTGCTGGCAGGCGGTTCGCCCGCAAAAGCAGGTGGTACCGGCACTGTTGCGAGCCGGCCACCGATAGGCAGGTCAGGATTCCAGCACGATATCGACCGACGAACTGCGACGCAGCATCAGGAAGCCTTCGCCGTAGATGTTGCGGATCTGCATGGGCGACTCCGGCAACGAGCGCAATTTCTGCCGCACACGGTAGATCAGTGCGTCGATGCGGTGGGCATCGTACTCTTCCCCGCCGGAGCGCAGCAGGTCGAACAGCTGGCCATGCGACACCGGATAATTCGGACTCTGCAGCAGAGCCGCCAGGGCGGTGCTCTCCTTGTCGGTGAATTGCAGAGCCACCGCCCCATTGCTGGAGAGGCGCCCCGAGCGGCGATGGAAGGCCCAGGTCTCCGACTGCGGCGAACTCTGGTGCGGCGCCGTCTTCATGCGGCGCGCCAGGGCCGTCAGGGTGGCCGAGACTTCGTCCAGCTTGACCGGCTTGGCCAGGGTGTAGTCGGCGCCGTCGCTCATGCAGCGCACCCGTTCTTCGCTGCGACTGGCAGCGGTCAACACGATGATGCCCATGGACGGGAAATGCTGGCGCAGCGAAGCCAGTTCGGGCATCAGGCTACCGTCAGGCAGACCGACGTCGGATAACAGGATGTCGGGCTGGCGGCTCCTGAGGATATCCCGCGCCTGTGCCAATGCGGAACAGACCGAGATTTCATATCCCAACTCCCCCACGTGCGCGCTCAGCGAATTGCGCCACTCAAGATCGCTTTCAACAATTAATACTTTCATACTCTAGCGTTCCGGATGAAAACTGTTTTTATGACTTCCGGAGCATCCCCCGCGTACTGTTCCGTACGTGCATCCGGGCCTACCTGCAGGCAGGGAGATGCTTTCCATAATCACAACGTTATACAGAAAATATCTGCGCATAAAATCATAAAAACTCGCAGATCCCTCAGCCCTGAAAACTCCGCTGCGCCTGGCTTTGCGCGCTTTGGCGCAGCAGCCCGGTGACGGTTCCAAGGAGGTGGTCGACCGAGCAAGGCTTGAGAAGAAAGGCAGCAATGGTGGGAATGCGGGCACTGGCTGCAGGCAGGTGCGCACTGATCAACACCACCGGGATATGGCCGTAGCGCTCATGCGACTTGATATAGCGCGCCAGCTCCATGCCATCCATGCGCGGCATGCGCAGATCGGTCAGTACCAGCGCCGGCGTATCGGCCTGCATCACGGCCATGGCTTCCACCCCGTCGGCCGCCGCCAAGACCTTCAATCCCCCTTGGCGCAGCAGCTCGCACAGCATTTCGCGCGAGTCCGCATGGTCTTCGACGACCAGTACGGTCATTTGCTTGTCGCTGGTTGCCACAACATCCCTCCTGTCCTTCATCCCGCACACGATGTCACGGTGACTTGTTGTGACTGATGGTGATGGTTGGCGATGAATCGGGATATCAGGAAATTCCTGAAACTCTCGACAACATTGCCGCCTGGCCACGCGGACAGTGCGACGAGGCGCCCCCTGCACGGACTGCGGGCAGGGGTAAAAACGACGAAGTGAAGGAACGCAAAAGAGACGCCGACCCGCGCCCGGCCAAGCTCGGCCGTAGGGCGGGCAGTCCGAGGGGGATCAGGGAGAGGAAGGCAGCAGGCGCTGGATTTCTTCCAGCAGGCGGTCGAAGAAGACGGGCTTGCGCAGGAACAGGTTGTGACTGGATTGCGACAGATCGTGACGCTCCGGCGCCCCGCTGCACAGGATGACCGGCAAGTTCTGTCCGCCAGGCAAGGCGCGCAGCGCGGCGCACAGCTCCAGCCCATTCATGACCGGCATCATGCAATCCGAGATGACCAGGTCTGGCCATTCCTGCTGCGCTTTGACCAGCGCATCGGCGCCATGCTGAGCCGTCACCACCCGGAATCCATGCAGCTCCAGCAGCATGGAATAGGTATCGGTGATATCGATCTCATCGTCGACGATCAACAGTAGCGGCAATGCCGCCGTTGGTGCGGATGACACGCCGGACATGGTCAACGTCCATCCGCAACCGGCGCGGTAGAGGGGGAGACCAGGCCATCGATCTCAATGCCGGCATCCGAAATGTTCATCAGCCGGCTGGCGCCGTCATAGCCGTTTTCGCGCAGTTTCATCACTGAAATCTGGCGACGGCTGACATCGTGCTGGACCACGTACTCCAGCAACATCATGTTTTCATACAGCTGCGACGAGCTGGGATCGACCTGGGGCCGGGATTCGCGGAAATACGGCAGTTGCTCGGTGATGAAGGTGGTCACGCCCCGCGCCCGCAGTTCGTTGGTCAGCGCCACCAGGAAGGGCCGTACGCGCTGCTGCTGCACCACAATGCTGCGCAGGCCGTCGACGCCATCGATCAGCAGGCGTGTCACGCCACGGCTGGAGATGTTGTCCAGCATGCGCTTGGCCAGGTCATCGCACAGCATTTCCAGCGGCAGCTGCCACATCATCTGCAGGGCACCGCTCTCGATATGCTGTTCCATCGGCATGCCGGCCTTGCGGGCCTTGGCCAGCAGACGCTCGGGGGACTCGTAGAAACCGAGGATCAGGCACTGCTGGTCATCCTTCAGTCCCTGCTCGATGAAATGCAGGCCCATCAGGGTCTTGCCCACCCCGGGGCTGCCCAGCAGGCAGGTCAGGGAACCACTGACCACGCCACCGCCGATGCACTTGTCCCAGGAAGGGATACCCACGCTGACATAGCGGTCGGAGGTGCCCGGCACCTTGCCGGCGCGGGTGGCGGTGGCCTCGAAGCGCGGGAAGATCTCGACCCCGCTCTGGTTGATTTCGAAGACATGCTTGCCCAGCAGGTGATTGGCGCCGCGCAGCTTGAAGACCTTGATCTCGCGCACCAGCTGCATGCCCGACTCGTGCTGGCTCAGCTCGATGACACCGTCCACCAGGGTGTTCTCGGACTCGGGCATGTTGCCCTCCACCGGGGAAAGCAGGATGGTAGTGCAATTCATGGCGAAGACCAGGGCATTGAGCGAATGCATGAATTCCGAGAGATTCAGGTCCGAAGGCCCCGAATCGCGCACAGAACGGAAACCATCGATGATCAGCATGGCCGGACGATGGCGATTCAGTTCGGCACTGATCAGGCGCAACAGGCCACGCAAACCCTCGCTGGCCAGCGCGCCATAGCCGCTGAGCATCTGCATCTGCTCGCCGACCAGGCTTTCATCGAAGAAATCAAAATTGCTCACATGATTGAGCATCTTGGCGTGCGATTCGGCAATGAGCGTCAACAGCATCACCTTGTTGCCACCACGCGCCTGGGCAAAGCCCACCTGCGAGGCCAGCGTGGTCTTGCCGCTGCCGGCCAGCCCCTGGATCAGATACAGGCTGCCCGCTGGCAGACCGCCACCCAGGATCTCGTCAAACCCGGCAATCCCCGTGCTGATCAGGGCGACACGGCTGGGCCGGTGGCTCCCGGCGGGGGCGGATGAATGGGGCTGCTGGTGATCGCTCATGTGGATGGATGCTCGAATTTTTATTGTGCGAAGGATTAATGAGTTTTCACGCATTATACGTTCGCCCACGATATGACTAAGGTTGTCATACAGCCCAAAAGTTGCACCTTTGGGCAGGTAAACTTCCTGACATCGGCTTCAGCGAGACAATTGGCCGCCGATAATACCGGAATCGAATTCCTGGCGAGACGATCATGCAGATTGCAAGAACAACAACCACGGCAAGCACGACAAGCACTGGAGAGCTCGCATTACCGGCGGCTGCCGAACAGGCAGCGGCCAGCGACTCCGGGCATGACAGCGTGGCACTCAATGCCACCTCGACGGTGGTCAAGCTGTCCGGAGAGGCCAGGCAGCGCCTGGCCGAGGAGTTGCAGGGCAGCCTCACCGACCGGATCGGGACGGACGCGTCTTCGGCCCAGACGACCGCCAGACAGCGCAAGCTGATGGAAAAACTGCTCAGGCGCACTGCGCTGCTGAACATGGATGTGTTCAGCGCCTTGCGCGACAAGCTACGTGCGCAACTACAGCAAAAACCTCAAACTCCGTTGATCCAGCGCCAGGCCAACGACGAAAAGGCGAACCAGCAAAGGGAAGACAGCAAACCTGCCGGTCCGGCCTGATGAGGGAAAAAACGCCATTGCCCTCTCGGGAAATGGCGTTATGCACTGCGGCAATCATCAATCGGGCGCTGTACGGGCCGGCAGCGAACAGCTTGCCCCACGCAAATCAGAGTTCGGTGAAGACCGTCTCCGCTGCCAGGCGCGACTTCGGCAGCTTGGCGTTGAAATCGTCGGCACCGCTGTAGCCCAAGCCAACCAGGACCACGCTGGTGAAGCCCTGCGCGTGCAGGCCGAGTTCCTCGTCCAGCACCTTGGCATTGAAGCCTTCCATCGGCACCGCATCCACTTCCAGTTCGGCCGCGCCCAGCAGCAGCGTGCCCAGGGCGAGATAGACCTGCTTCTCCATCCAGTGCTGGGCATCCTTCAATTCATAGCGATGCAGATTGCTGTACGACAGGCGCGAGCCGCGCTGGCCGGCGCGCGCCTCGTCATTGACGAAACGGCCATCGGCCTGTTCCTTCTCCAGCAAAGCCTCCAGGTGCGTCTCACTGATGGCGGTGCGGGCGCACAACACCAGCACGTGGGAGGCATTGAGGATCTTGGGCAGGTTGTACGGATAGCCGGCCTCGGCCGCCTTGCCGATACGCGCCTTGGCCGCATCGGTCGACGCCAGTACAAAATGCCAGGGCTGGGAGTTCACCGACGACGGTGCCAGGCGCAGCAGTTCGCGCAGTTCGGCGATGATGGTCTCGGGGATCTTGCGGCTGGGATCGAAGGCCTTGGTGGAATGGCGCTTGCGGGCGGCGTGGAGCAGGCTCATGGGATTTCCTTGTGAACGGGTTGGCGAAGGTGTTGAAGAATGCGGAGGCATGCCTGTGGGAAGGCTGCTTGCATGACATCTTCCGGCAGGACGCACTTTCAAAAAAGTACGGCGCGGCAAAAACATTTTCAAAAAAAAATTGAAAGTAAAATAGCCGCCTGATCTCACCTCTGCCTTGACGCCCACCCATGATCCGCCTGGACGACCTCGCCATCTTCGTCTGCGCTGCCGACAATGGCAGCCTCTCCGCTGCTGCCCGCCAGCATGATGTCACGCCTGCCGTCGCCAGCGCCGCCATGAAGCGGCTGGAAGCCGAACTGGGCGCCCGCCTGCTGGCCCGCTCCACCCGCAGCCTGCGCCTCACCCCCGATGGCGAGCGCTACCTGCAATACGCCCGCAATGCCCTGGCCGAAGTCAATGCCGGGCGCGACGCGGTGGCCCATGGCCGGCGCATGGTGGGTGGCAATCTCTCGCTGTCGGTGCCCTCCGATTTCGGCCGCAACCTGATGTGCCGCTGGCTCGACGAATTCCAGGCACAGCATCCTGCGGTCAGTCTGCAGGTACGCATCAGCGACCGCGTGGCCGACATGTTCCGGCAACCGGTGGAGGTGGCCATCCGCTACAGTCCGCCCGACGATTCCAGCCTGGTCGCCCTGCCGCTGGCCCCGGAAAACCGGCGCGTGCTGTGCGCCTCGCCCGACTATCTGGCACGCCATGGACGCCCGCGCACGCCGGCCGACCTGCGCCAGCACAATTGCCTGCGCTACCTGCTGTCGGACATGCTGCATTCGCAGTGGACCTTCTTCAAGGACGGCACACCAATCCAGGTGCAGGTCAGCGGCGACCGCGTCTGCGACGATGGCGAGCTGGTCCACCGCTGGGCGGTCGATGGCCGTGGCCTGGCCTACAAGTCGCGCCTGGACGTGCTGGCCGACCTGCGCAGCGGCAAGCTGGAAGCGGTGATGGAAGATTATCTGGGCGAACCCTCGCCACTGGATCTGGTGTGTACCCATCGCATGAGCCTGTCACCGACGGTGCGGGCGCTGCGCGAACTGCTCGGCGAGCGCATCGCGCGTTATCTCGCCGACCGCTGAGGCGAGGTTCAGCCGTGGGTTCAGCCCTTGATGGCCAGGCGGCGCCAGCCCATGGCGGGCAGCGCCGGCAGCAACAGGCCCAGGCACAGCAGGCCCATGCCCAGCAACAGATCGGGGGAGAGACGCTCCCCGAAGATCAGCGACGACAGCGTCAGGCCCACCACCGGCACGCCCAGCATGCAGACCGACACCGTCACCGGCGACAGGCGCTGGGTCATCTGCAATACGATCAGGAAGGTCAGCGCGGTGGCCAGCGGACCGGTATAGGCGATCACGCCCCAGGAGTGCGGGTCGGCCAGGAAGGTCGGCGCACCATCGACCAGCGTCGCCAACACGCACAGCGGCACGGCCGCCACCAGCGTCTGCCAGGGCAGCAGGTCGAAGTCCAGCTTCACGCCCGGGGTCAGCTTGATCTGCAGGATGTTCATGGCCCACGACAGCGAGGCCGCGCCCAGCATCAGGTAGCCGATCATGCTGTGCAGGTCCGCATGCAGCAGCGCCGGCAGCACGATCACGGCAATCCCCACATAGCTGCAGACGGTGGCCAGCGATTGCCGGCCGTTCAGTTTGTGCTTCAATACCAGCGCGGCGCCCGGCACCACCCAGATCGAGGTGGCATAGGCGATCAGCGAAGCACGGCCCGGCATGACGAAATGCAAGGCACCGGTCACCAGTGCCGTGAACAAGCCCATCTGCAGTACCCCCACCCCGATCACCACCGGCCACTCCTGGCGAGTGGGCAGGCGCAGCTTGCCGATGAGGGCAGCAATTGCGAAGCTGAGCAACGCCGCCGAGAGGAAACGGCTGGCCGCAAACCACAGCGGCGGAATGAACTGGCTGCCGAACTTCATCACCGGCCAGTTACCGCCCCAGATGCAGATCGCCAGTACCACACAGACCAGGAACAGCCGGCTCATGGCCGGTTGCCGGGCAGCTGTGGATCGGGTGGCATGTGGGGTGGCAATGGCAGTGGACATCTCGGACTCCAATGGGCAACAGGAGCGCCACCCTGCCCGACGGCCCATGAAAAAAGGCCGCCGGATGCATGTTGCAGCGCATCCAAACGGCCTTCATGGTAGAGAACAGACGGCAAAAAGTGCTGCCGTATTTGATCTGGAGAAACTAGGTTTACAGCATTTCCTGCTCCCATTTCCTGATTTTCAGATTAATTATTCGAACAAACCAAATCGGCGCAGCATGCACCACTTCGAACTGCGCCACCCCGGTTTGATCGCAAGGCCTGCGGTGCCGCAGCAGGCCACCACGGATTTCCTCAGCGCTTGACCACCAGCGAAGAGGAACGGGACGCCGCCACCGCACCGGCCTGGCGATCCAGCGTGAACACGCCCACCAGTCCCACCAGCTTGTCGGCCTGCTCCTGCAGGGACTGCGCCGCAGCGGCGGCCTGTTCCACCAGGGCCGCGTTCTGCTGGGTGGTCTCATCCATCTGGGTGATGGCCTCGCCCACCTGCTCGATGCCGGAGCTCTGCTCATGGCTGGCGGTTGCGATCTCATGCACCACGGTCGAGACGCCCTGGATGCTGGAGACCACCTGTTGCATGGTCTGCCCGGCCTGCTGCACCAGATGCGTCCCGGCGTCGACCTTGCCCACCGAGTCATCGATCAGTTGCTTGATTTCCTTGGCTGCCGCCGCCGAGCGTTGCGCCAGCGAACGCACCTCGGAAGCCACCACTGCAAAGCCACGTCCCTGCTCGCCGGCACGGGCCGCTTCCACGGCGGCGTTCAACGCCAGGATATTGGTCTGGAAGGCGATGCCATCGATCACACTGATGATGTCCACGATCTTGCGCGACGACTCATTGATGGAGGCCATGGTCTGCACCACCTGCCCCACCACCTCGCCACCCTGGATTGCCACCTTGGCCGCACCGGACGCCAGTTCGTTGGCGTGCTGGGCATTGGCTGCATTCTGCTTGACGGTGGAGGTCAGCTCTTCCATGGCCGAGGCGGTTTCTTCCAGTGAACCGGCCTGCTGCTCTGTGCGGTTGGACAGGTCCATGTTGCCGTTGGCGATCTCATCGACCGAAGTCTTGATGGACTCGGTCGCGCCCTTGATGCCGTGCACGGTATCGACCAGACGGTCGCGCGTGTAGGCCACGGCCGCCACCAGGCTGCGGTCGTCACCACCCATGGTACGGATGGTGCCGGTGAGGTCACCGGCGGCGATCTTGCGCGCCATCTCCGCCGCCTCGCTGGGTTCGCCGCCGATGGAGCGGAAGATGTTGCGCGAGACCAGGCCCGCTATCAGCGACAGGATCACACCCAGCACCACCAGCACCACCACCGCCTGGATCAGGGCACGACGGAAATCGGCCTCGATGTCGTCGGAATACACGCTACAGATCAGGTCCCAATTCCACGGCTTGAAGCGCTTGACGAAGCCCAGCTTGGGACTGGGCTTGTCACTGCCCGGCCGCGGCCACCAGTATTCCAGGTAGCCCTTGCCATCGGCCGAGGAGCCGGTCGCCGCAATCATCTTGTAGAGCGCATTGCCCTTGGCATCCTTGAAATCGATCATGTTGCGGCCATCGAGCTTGCCATTGATCGGGTGCATCACGATGACCGAATCGGCGGCCACGATGGTGGCGTAGCCATCACCGGTATAGCGCTGGTCGCGCACGCGTGCGATGGCGCCCTTTTGTGCCTCTTCGCGGGACAGCTTGCCGTCGGCTTCCAGCTTGGCGTAGCCGGCGATGGTGGTATAGGCCATCTCGGTGACGTCTTCCAGACCGCGTTGCCGTTCGGCAATCTGCAGGTCGCGGGTCTGGTAGGCATGCCAGATCGAAAGCACCAGCAGGGCGATCCAGGAGAACACCAGCGGAAGCCAGAGTTTTTTCTTCAGGGAGAGATTGTTCATGAGCGGAAAGAGGTGGCCGTGGTTGCACTGCGTTTGTGAGGTGATCGGGAAAGCCGAATGCCCACGCCACCCGCTGCCGGGACCCCGGCGCGACGTTCACTCCCCCATTCTCGTTTACGGCCGGCAATGTCCTCGGCTAAAGGGTGATTCCAGCGAAAGTCTGTATTTTTCATGACTATTTTTCAGTCCCGGCATAGTAATTCCCAGATAACAGGAGCGCCCCGCTACTGGATGACACACGCGGCCGACCATCCCTTCGATGACGCGCTACCATCCCACAACAATACTCAAGGAGACCCATGCATGACAGCTCACGAATCTATCCTGCTGCGGCAGGACCAGGATGGCATCACCACCCTCACCCTGAACCGCCCACAGCAATTCAACGCCCTTTCGGAAGCGATGCTCGATGCGCTACAGGGACAGCTGGACCAGCTCGCACGGGACGAGAACGTGCGCTGCGTGATCCTGGCTGCGCAAGGTCGCGCCTTCTGTGCCGGCCATGACCTGCGCGAAATGCGGGCCACGCCCGAGCAGGCCTACTACCAACAGCTGTTCGACCGTTGCAGCCGGCTGATGCAATCGCTGCGCGCACTCCCCGTGCCGGTCATCGCCAAGGTACAAGGCCTGGCCACTGCTGCCGGTTGCCAGCTGGTGGCCAGCTGTGACCTGGCGGTTGCGGCCGAGAGCGCCCGCTTTGCGGTATCGGGCATCAATGTCGGCTTGTTCTGTTCCACCCCGGCGGTCGCGCTGACGCGCAACCTGCCCATCAAGCGCGCTTTCGAAATGCTGGTCACCGGCAAGTTCATCGATGCCGCCACCGCGGCCCAGTGGGGCTTGATCAACCAGGCCGTCCCCGATACTGGACTGGACGCCGCCACGCTGGCGCTGGCGCACGAGATTTGCAGCAAGCCCGCCATCTCGATCCGGCGCGGCAAGGCCATGCTGTACCGACAGCAGATGATGGTCCTGCCGGATGCCTACGCCCACGCGGCTGAGGTCATGGCCTGCAACATCATGGATGCGCAGGCGATGGAAGGGATCGATGCGTTTCTGGAGAAGCGGGCGCCGCGCTGGCATGCCGGAGCCGACTGACGAGCGAGCGCCGCAGGCGGCATTTATCTGACGTTTACGATGCCCACGCAAAGTTTTACCCGGATTAAACGCCCACCCACCTAAGCTGCGTGCTCCTCAACCCGTGGAGCACCCAGCATGATTCGCCGTCACCAGGAACAACATCAACAACCCCAACCCGAATTGGTCCCGCTGGGCCAGCGCCGCCTGCGCCGCGCCCAACTGGCCGGCGTGGCCGGACTGGCGACCCTGGCCGCCAGCGTGCTGCTGGCCATCGCCGTCGTGACCCCGGCGCAAGCTGAAGAAAATGCCAATGCCACACCTGTGGCCGATACTTCCGCCCTGCACCTGACGGGCAACATCGGCGTGGTCAGCCAGTACGTCTTCCGTGGCACCACGCAGACCAACCAGAAGCCGGCCCTGCAGGGCGGCTTCGACCTCACGCATGACAACGGTCTCTACGCCGGCGTATGGCTGTCCAACATCAGCTGGATTTCGGATACGAACCCGGCCGCTTCGGCCAGCCTGGAAGCGGATATCTATGGCGGCTGGAAGCCGGTCCTGAGCGACTGGCTCAACGGCGACATCGGCGTGCTGCACTATGCCTATCCCGGCAGCTATCCCGATGGCATGACCCACCCCGACACCACCGAGCTCTATCTCGGGCTGGATGCCAAATGGATCGCCTTCAAGTATTCGTACAGCACCGGCAACACCTTCGGCAATGCCGACACTCGCGGCAGCAGCTACGCCGACCTGTCGCTCACGCATGAGCTCTTCGCCGGCATCACCGGGCTGGCCCACATCGGCCGCCAGCACTACACCGGCCCCAATGCCGCCAACCTGTCCTACACCGACTGGAAGCTGGGCATGAGCCGCGACTTCTCCGGCTATGTGCTGGGCCTGGCCTATACCGGCAGCAACGCACCCGATGCCGGCTACACCCTGCGCGGCAAGAACATCGGCCGCAATCAGTGGATCGCGTCGCTCAACAAGAGCTTCTGATCCCCCAACCATGCGCAAGGAGGAAGTCCATCATGCGTAGCCGTCTGCACTGGAAACGGGGCGAGGACCGCCTCCATCCGCTCTCGCCGCGCCACCTGTTCCTGCGTACCGCGCAGCGGCGGCGCTACCGCTGCATGCTGGTGGCGCTGCTGATCTTCCTGATATGCGCCGGCATGGCACCACTGACCCAGGCAGTGGCCCCTTATCGCGCTGAAGACGACTACGGCCCCTCGTCGCAGGCCCTGCAGCACCGCGAGGACTGTCGTCGCCAGATCGGCCAGGTAATGGCGGGGAAGATAGAAAGCGAGGATTTCGTGGCACGCAGCGATCGCGAATATTTCCGCTACGTGGTCCGCAAGGACCTGCGCGAAGTGATGTTCATCTGCGATGCGCGCAGCGGCGAAATCCGGCGCCAGATCGACCTATGGGGGGACCTTTAGGTTCACTTCCCGTCCCTGAGCGTGCGATGGACTGGACAAGTGGCGGGGCTGACGGCAAGATGCCGCATCCCCGCCGCTACTCTTTTCATCAGACTGCTCATGCAAGCCGATTACGCCACCATCCTGCAATGGATCTATCTGTTCAATTCACTGGCCCTGGCCCAGCTGGCCCTGAAGCAACTGGGGCGACGCCGCAAGGCGAGGCAGCTGGAACAGGGGTTTCGTGCTGCGCAGACCAGCGACTGGCGCGCTACCGCGCCTGACTTCCTGTTCGCCAGGCTGGGCAAGCCGCATGCGCAAGTGGAACAGGATGACGGCAGCACCCTGCAGCGCTGGCGTGGCGAGCGCCACTGGCTGGATGCGGTGTACCGCGACGGGCAATGCCAGAGCGTGGAGATTTCCGCGCACCAGGAAGAGAGCTTCCCCACCGTCAATACCTACTTCAACTGCGCCGTGCTGGCAGTGCTGGCCTGCGCCTGGAAATTCTCGGGCCTGGCCGATGCACCGGAGCTGCCGGTGGCCGCAGCGGCCAAGCAGTATCTGTCCAACTTCATCGTCTTCGTGGCGGGTGCCTGGCTGCTGTCCTTCGTGCTCAAGCGCCAGCGCATGCTGCTCAATCTCGGCTGCATCGCCATGGTGGTGCTGGCGCTGCCCTTGCTGAACTGGCCTTGATCGCCCTGACCGCAACGACTATTCAGCCACCACGTCGGCCAGCCGATAGCCCACGCCGATCTCGGTGAGGATGTGCACCGGCTGGGCGGCATCGCGCTCCAGCTTCTGGCGCAGGCGCTGCATGTAGATGCGCAGGTAATGTCCATCTTCCACGTGCGACGGTCCCCAGCCGGCCACCAGCAATTGGCGGTGCGTGATGACGCGCCCGGCATCGCGCAGCAGCGTGGCCAGCAGGCGATATTCGATCTGCGTCAGATGCAACGGCTCACCATTGCGCGTGACGCTGCGCGCCGGCAGATCCACCGCCACCTCCCCCATGCGGTAGCGACCGCTGGCCTGTCCCGTGGCGGAAGCACGCGCATGGCGGCGCAATTGCGCGCGCATGCGGGCCAGCAACTCGGGCATGCCGAAGGGCTTGACCAGATAATCGTCGGCCCCGGCGTCGAGCGCCTCCACCTTTTCGGACTCCTGGGTGCGGGCCGAGAGGATCACGATGGGCACGCTGCTCCAGTTGCGGATTTCGCTGACCACCTGCTTGCCGTCGCCATCGGGCAGGCCAAGATCGACGATGATCAGGTCGGGCTTGCGGGTACCGGCCTCGGTGATGCCTTCGCGGGCGGTACGGGCTTCGTGGACGATGAAACCTTCCTGTTCCAGCGCGCCCTTGACCAGTTTTCGGATGTGCGGGTCATCTTCGATGAAGACGATATTGCCTGCGTGTTCTTGCATGGTGTTCCTCATTCTTCGGGCAGGGCCGGCTGCGTTTCCACCGGCAGGGTAAAGCAGACGGTAGCCCCCTGCCCGGCTTCCTGCGGGGCGATCCAGATGCGGCCCTGGTGCGCCTCGATGATGGCGCGACAGATCGCCAGTCCCAGGCCCACGCCGGGGGTGCTGGACTCGTTGTCGCCACGGGTGAATTTCTCGAAGGCATGCTGCGTCATGGCCGGCGGGAAGCCGCGCCCCTGGTCGCTCACGCTGACCTTGAGCTGGCGGCTGCCATCGCTCTGCTCGACGTGGGCCGCGATGGTGATGGGACTGCCGGCGGGTGAGTACTTGATGGCGTTCTCCACCAGGTTGGCCAGTACCCGCTCCAGCAAGACCGCATCCACCCGCAACAAGGGCAGGTCGGCAGCGATGCGGGTCTCGACCTGTCGTCCTTCCAGCGCCTTGGCCAGCAGACGCAGCGCCGAGCCGGTCAATTCTTCCAGGGCATTCCATTGCCGGTTCAGCGTAACCACACCGGCCTGCAGCCGTGCCATGTCCAGCAGGTTGTTCATCAGCCCGACCATCTTCTGCGACTGCTCGCTGATGGTACGGGCCATGGCGCGAGCGTCGTCGTCCAGGCGGGCATTGGCGGCCAGGACGTCGGCACTGCCCACCAGCGAGGTCAACGGCGTGCGCAGGTCGTGCGAGATGGCCGACAGCAGCGAATTGCGCAGGCGTTCCGATTCCATGGTCACCAGCGCATCCTGGGCCACCTCGGCGTAGTGCAGGCGTTCGATGGCCATGGCGATCTGGGAACAGAAGATTTCCAGCATCTGCCGATTCTCAGGCAGCGCCAGCTGGGCGGCCGCCAACTGGCCTTCTTCCTCGCTGGCGGCGTCGATGGCAAAAGCCAGTACGCCACGGGTCCGCATGGTGGCCGTCAGCGGCAGGTACAGGGCTGCGGCCGAGGGTAAGGTGGCCGTGCCCTTGCCGGCCGCCTGTCCATTGTCATAGACCCACTGCGCCACGCCCGCATCCACGCTGTGCAACACATGCGCGCCACTACCTTCCTGCTCCGGCGCGGTCAGGCGCAACTGGTCGGCACTGTCCGGCAGGAAGAAGGCGATGCGCGCCCCGAACACCGCGGCCAGGTGACGGCGGCCGATTTCCAGTATCTGGTCCAGCGTGAGCAGGGCCGACAGTTCCTTGCCCAGCATGTAGAGATTGGCGGCCCGCGCCTCGCGCTGCATGGCCACGCTGGCCTGGCGCCGCAGGCGTGCCGTGAGCGAACTGATGAACAGCGACACCGCCAGCATCACCGCCAGGGTCAGCAGGTACTGGGCGTCGGACACCGTGATCGAAAAACGCGGATCGACGAAGAAGAAATCGAAGGAGATCACCGACAGCACCGACACCAGCGCCGACGCTGCCCGCCCATGGCGCATCGCCACCAGCATCACGCCCACCAGGTAGAGCATGATGACGTTGGCCGGATGCAGCTTGCCGTCCAAGAGGAAGGCCAGCGTCGTGGTGGCTGCGCAGCTGGCCACGGCCCACAGGGTGCCACGCGTGCGACGCCGCCGCGTGAGCAGGGCCTCGGCCGCGCTGGCCGCACTGTCGGTACCGTCACCGGCACGTCCCTCGGGCTGCTCCCGGGTGCGGCTGCGGGCGATGGTGTAGAGATCGATCTCGCCACCGGCCGCGGCGATACGTTGCGCCAGCGAACCACGCGGCCACTGCAGAAGGTGACGCAGACCGCGGCTCTGCTGGCCGATCACCAGCTTGCCGGCGTTGCGGCTGCGGGCAAACTGCAGCAGTGCGGCGGCCAGCTCTTCACCACTGATGCTGGCCGTTTCCGCACCCAGCGATTGCGCCAGTTTCAGATAGGCCACCACCCGCTCGCGGCTGGCCATGGCCTGGCGCTGGCGCGGCAGATCCACATGCACCGCCAGCCATTCGGCCTGCAGCTTGGCGGCCAGCCGGGCGCCTTCACGGATCAGGCGTTCTTCACCGACGCCGCTGCCGATGGCCACCACGATGCGCTCACGCGCCTGCCACAGCTGGGCGATGGAGCGGTCGGCGCGGTACTGGCGCATGTCGGCATCGACACGGTCGGCGGTGCGGCGCAGTGCAATTTCGCGCAGCGCGATGAGATTGCCCTTGCGGAAGAAGTTGCGGCCGGCCTTCTCGGCCTGTTGCGGCAGATAGACCTTGCCCTGCTGCAGCCGCGCCAGCAGTTCGTCGGGCGGGATATCGACCAGCTTGACGTCGTCGGCTTCGTCGAAGACATGGTCGGGCACGGTCTCGAAGACGCGGATGCCGGTGATCTGGCCCACCACGTCGTTGAGGCTTTCGATGTGCTGCACATTGAGGGTGGTGTAGACATCGATGCCGGCGCGCAGCAGTTCATCGATGTCCTGCCAGCGCTTGGCATGGCGCGAACCGGGGACATTGGAGTGCGCCAGTTCGTCCACCAGGATCACGCCGGGCCGGCGTTCCAGCGCGGCATCCAGGTCGAACTCGGGCAACTGGCGATTGCGGTAGGCCACCATGCGCATGGGCAGGCGCGCAATGCCGGCCAGTTGCGCCTCGGTCTCGGCACGGCCATGGGTTTCGACCACGCCGGCGATCACGTCCACGTCCTGGCCAGCCAGCGCCTGGGCGGCTTCCAGCATGGCAAAGGTCTTGCCGACACCGGCCGAGAATCCGAAGAATATCTTCAGGCGGCCGCGTGCCTGGCGCTCTTCGTCGCGCATCACGCGTTCCAGCAGGTCGTCGGGGTCGGGGCGTTGGTCCATGGCGGGTATTCGGGTTGCTGGCATTGTAGTGGCAAAAGGCCGGGGGCACGGCAAACGCGTGCCCCCGGCCTGACTTGCGCGGACGTCTGACCTACTTGGGATCGGCCTGGGCGCGCATTGGCGCGGCCACATCCAGGGCCAGGTTCAGCTTGAGCACATTGACGCGTGGTTCACCGAACAGCCCCCATTGCGGGGTCTCGCTATTGCCACGGATCAGCGCCCGCACCTGCTCCACGCTCACGCCACGTGCACGGGCCACGCGAGCGGCCTGGTAGTCGGCAGCGGCCGGGCTGATGTGCGGGTCCAGGCCACTGGCCGAGGCCGTCAGCAGGTCGATGGGGATGGCGCCGGTGTTACCGGGATCGGCTTCCTGCAGGGCCTTGGCGCGGTCTTCGGCGGCCTGCTTCAGGGCCGGATTGGTCGGGCCCAGGTTGCTGCCACCGGAGGCCATGCCGTTGTTGGGGAAGGTGCCCGAGGCCGAGGGGCGGCCCCAGAAATAGGCCGGGCTGCTGAAGTTCTGGCCGATCAGTTCGGAGCCGACCGGCTGTCCCTGGCGTTCGATCAGGCTGCCATTGGCCTGCTGCGGGAAGAAGGCCTGCGCCAGGCCGGTCACCAGCAGCGGGTAGAGGCCGCCCAGCAGCACGCCCAGCAGGATGAACAGCGTGATGGCCGGACGCAGGGGATGGGGAGTAGAGGTTTTCATGAGGCTTTCCTTGGAGCTAGGAGACAAGTTCATACCAGGCCGAAAGCGGCCAGCAGCATATCGATCAGCTTGATGCCCACGAACGGCACCAACAGACCACCCAGACCGTAGATCAGCAGGTTGCGACGGAGCAGCACGGCCGCGCCCAGGGCGCGATAACGCACTCCACGCAGGGCCAGCGGGATCAGGCCGACGATCACCAGCGCATTGAAGATCACGGCCGACATGATGGCCGAGTCGGGGCTGGCCAGATGCATCACGTTCAGCGCGCCCAGCTGCGGATAGGTCGCCACGAACATGGCGGGAATGATGGCGAAATACTTGGCCACGTCATTGGCGATGCTGAAGGTGGTCAGGCTGCCGCGCGTCATCAGCATCTGCTTGCCGATCTCGACGATCTCGATCAGCTTGGTCGGATTGGAGTCCAGATCGACCATGTTGCCGGCTTCCTTGGCCGCCTGGGTGCCGCTGTTCATGGCCACGGCGACGTCGGCCTGGGCCAGCGCCGGGGCGTCGTTGGTGCCGTCGCCGGTCATCGCCACCAGCTTGCCTTCGGCCTGGTGCTGGCGGATCAGCGCCAGCTTCTGCTCCGGCGTGGCCTCGGCCAGGAAGTCATCGACACCCGCTTCGGCAGCGATGGCAGCAGCGGTCAGGCGATTGTCACCGGTGATCATGATGGTCTTGATGCCCATGCGGCGCAGTTCGCCGAAACGTTCCTTGATGCCGCCCTTGACGATGTCCTTCAGCTCCACCGTGCCGAGGATGCGGATCGGCGCACCCTGGTTGACCACGGCCGCCTCGGCGTGCCATTCGATGACCACCAGCGGCGTACCGCCACGACGGGCGATGGCTTCCACATCGCTCTCCACCTGCGCCGGCAGGCGCTGGTCGGCCGAGCGCACCAGCTTGCGGATGGCATCGGCAGCACCCTTGCGGATGCGACGGCTGCCGATGTCGATGCCGGAGACCCGGGTCTGCGCCGAGAACGGAATGAATTCCGCGCCCAGGCCGGCCATCTCGCGTTCGCGCAGATTGAAGCGGTTCTTGGCCAGTACCACGATGCTGCGGCCTTCCGGCGTTTCATCGGCCAGCGAGGCCAGCTGGGCGACATCGGCCAGTTCGCGCTCGGCCACGCCCGGCGCCGGCATGAAGGCGGCGGCCTGGCGGTTGCCGAGGGTGATGGTGCCGGTCTTGTCCAGCAGCAGCACGTCGACGTCACCGGCGGCTTCCACGGCACGGCCGGAGGTGGCGATCACATTGGCCTGCATCATGCGGCTCATGCCGGCCACACCGATGGCCGAGAGCAGGCCGCCGATGGTGGTCGGGATCAGGCACACCAGCAGCGCCACCAGGGCCGTGACCGACACCGGCGCACCAGCACCGGCGGCGGTCACGGAAAAGATCGAGAACGGCAGCAGGGTCACCGTCACCAGCAGGAACACCAGCGTCAACGCCACCAGCAAGAGCGTGAGGGCCAGCTCATTGGGGGTCTTCTTGCGGCTGGCGCCTTCCACCATGGCAATCATGCGGTCCAGGAAAGCTTCGCCCGGATTGACCGAGACCCGCACCACGATCCAGTCCGACAGCACGCGCGTGCCGCCGGTGACGGCCGAAAAATCGCCGCCGGATTCGCGGATCACCGGTGCCGATTCGCCGGTGATGGCGCTCTCGTCCACGGTGGCCACGCCCTCGATGACGTCGCCGTCGGCCGGCACGGTATCGCCGGCTTCGATGAGGATCAGGTCGCCCTTGCGCAGGCTGTCGCCTTCCACCACTTCACACTGGCGGGCGGCGTTCGCAGTGCCTGCCACCGAGGCCGCATTGCGCAGCTTCTTGGCCGTCACGCTCTTCTTGACCCCGCGCAGGGCCGCGGCCTGGGCCTTGCTGCGGCCCTCGGCCAGGGCCTCGGCGAAGTTGGCGAAGAGGACCGTGAACCACAGCCAGGCGGCTACGGCACCGATGAAACCGGCCTGCGCCTCACCCTTGCCGACCAGCGCCTGGATGAACAGCAGCGTGGTCAGGATGCTACCGAGATAGACCACGAACATCACCGGATTGCGCCACTGCACGCGTGGCGACAGCTTGCGTACGGCATCGGCCAGGGCCGGCTTGACGATCTTCGGATCGAACATCCAGCGCGCGGTCTGCGCGGCGGACGGAATGGCATCGGCCTGCAGCTTGCTGGCAGCGGCCGGAGTATTGCTGGAAGGGGTAGTCATAGGTTTTCCGTTGCGGGTTGCTGCGCGGCGCGGGCCATCTACGCCCCTGCCGCGCAAGCCATCGATTCAATTACATCGCCATCATCTGCAGGTGTTCCACCACCGGACCCAGCGCCAGTGCCGGCACATAGGTCAGCGCACCCACCAGGATCACCGCGCCGATCAGCAGGGCCACGAACAGCGGACCGTGCGTGGGCAAGGTGCCGGACGTGGCCGCCAGGCGCTTCTTGCCGGCCAGCGAACCGGCCATGGCCAGCACCGGCACGATGATGCCGAAGCGGCCCAGCCAGGTGCAGAGGCCGGTCGTGATGTTGTAGTACGGCGTATTGGCCGAGAGCCCGGCAAAGGCGCTGCCGTTGTTGTTGGCCGCCGAGCTGAAGGCGTACAGGATTTCCGAGAAACCATGCGCACCGGGGTTGGCGATGCCGGCCAGGCCGCCCTCCACCATCACCGACAGGGCGGTGAAGATCAGCACCAGGGCCGGGGTCATGAGGATGGCGATCGACATCATCTTCATGTCGAACACGCCGATCTTCTTGCCCAGGTATTCGGGCGTACGGCCGATCATCAGGCCGGCGATGAACACCGCCAGCACCGCGAAGATGAGCATGCCGTACAGGCCCGAGCCGACGCCGCCGAACACCACCTCACCCAGTTGCATCTGCAGCATCGGCACCAGCCCGCCCAGTGGCGAGAGCGAGTCGTGCATGGCATTGACCGCACCGCAGGAAGCCGCCGTGGTGATGGAAGCGAACAGGGCCGAGGCCGGGATGCCGAAGCGGGTCTCCTTGCCTTCCATCATGCCGGGGCCGGAAGCGTGCAGCGACGCCAGCATGGGGTTGGTCTGCGATTCGCTGTACATCAGTACCAGCGTGAGCACCACGAACAGCAGTGTCATCGAGGCCAGGATGGCCCAGCCCTGGCGCCGGTCACCAACCAGCACGCCGAAGCTGGTACAGAGCGCGGCCGGAATGATGAGGATGGCCAGCATCTGCAGGAAGTTGGAGAGCGGAGTCGGGTTCTCGTAGGGGTGGGCCGAGTTGGCATTGAAGAAGCCACCGCCGTTGGTGCCGATCATCTTGATGGCCTCCTGCGAGGCCACCGGTCCCATCGGCAAGGTCTGCCGGTCGGTGCTCTGGGCATCGACCAGCGGTTCGCCCTTGGCATCCTTTAAAGGCTGGCCGGCAGCATCCAGTTTTGGCACGGTGTAGTGGGTCACTTCCAGCGTCTTCACTTCCTGGTAGGCGCGGAAGTTCTGGATGCTGCCCTGCTGCACCAGCACCAGGGCCAGCACCACCGACAGCGGCAGCAGCACATAGAGCGTGCTGCGGGTCAGGTCCACCCAGAAGTTGCCGATGCCCTTGCTGCTGTGGCGGGCAAAGCCGCGAATGAGCGCGAAGGCGATCGCAATGCCGGTGGCCGCCGAGAGGAAGTTCTGTACCGCCAGCGCCGCCATCTGGGTCAGGTAGCTCATGGTGGCTTCACCCGCATAGCCCTGCCAGTTGGTATTGGTAACGAAGCTCAACGCGGTGTTGAAGGACGAGTCGGGACTGATGGTGGGCAAGGCCTGCGGATTGAGCGGCAACCATTGCTGGAGGCGCTGCAGCAGGTACACCACGATCAGCCCGAGGAAGTTGAACAGCACCACGGCGATGGCGTACTGCTTCCAGTCCATGTCTTGCTCGCGGCTGATGCCACAGAGGCGATAGAAGACGCGTTCGACGCCACCGAAGAGGCGGTTCACGCGTGACTTTCCCTCCATCACGCGGGCCATGTACCAGCCCAGCGGCAGGGAGAGAATCAGCAGCACGGCCAGGTAGAGGCCGAGCTGGAGGTAGTTGTTGCTGTCCATGTCAGAAGTCCTCCGGCTTGATCAGCGCATAGACCAGGTACAGCAACAGGGCAATGGAAACGACCAGCCCCAGCAGATACATGAGGTTCATTTCTTCTCGCCTTCCTGCCGTTCCAGACGGCTGCACAGGGCGATGAATGCCCACATCGAGATGCCGCAGAGCAGCAGCATACCCACGTAGAGAAAATCCGTTTGCCACATTTCCCACTCCATTGTTGACGTTGTGTCCCGCCGCTCCGGGAACCGGAATCAGCGACAGTGGAACGATAGGGAAAGCGGCATTAAATCCGGGTAAATGTTTGGGGCGGGGGTGTAAACAAGACGTAAACGTGGGCAGGCAAGGTGATGACGTACGGCGGAGCGAGGTGGGGTCGGGCGAGAAGAGGTGACTTGCAGGAGAAAACAATAGCGGCCGGCAGCGCCGGCCGATCAGACGTCGGACACCTTGCCCAGTTCGACGCGGTTCTTGCCCAGGCGCTTGGCGGCGTACATGGCCTTGTCGGCCATGGCCAGGAGTTCTTCGGGGCCGACTTCGCCGTCCAGGTCGGGGTGATAGACCGCCACCCCGATACTGCTGGAGATGTTGACCGTGGAGTGGGTCAGCTGGAAGGGTTCGCGGATGGTATGGAGGACCTTCTCGGCCACCATCAGGGCGTCTTCCTGGGATTGCAGGTTTTCCAGGATCACCACGAACTCGTCGCCGGCCAGGCGCGCCACGGTATCGACGTCGCGCACCGATTGTTGCAGACGCCTCGCAAACTCGACCAGCAGTTCATCGCCGGCTTCGTGACCATAGCGGTCGTTGATGCCCTTGAAGCCATCCAGGTCCATGAAGAACAGCGCCAGCAGTTGATGGGCGCGGCGTGCGCGCATCATGCCCTCGGGCAGGCGGTCGCTGAAGGCGCGGCGATTGGGCAGGCTGGTCAGTACGTCGGTGAGGGCCAGTTCGCGCATCTGGTCGCGGAAGGCCAGCCGTTCGGTGATGTCGTGCAGGAAGGCGATGAACAGGTGGCCGCTCTGGCGCTTGACATGCCCGACCGTGATCTCGATGGGCAGTTCATGTCCATCGTGATGCAGGGCCTGCAGTTCGATGCGGTTGTTGATGACCACGCTGGTGCCATCTTCGAAGAACTTCTCCATGCCGCGATTGTGGGCGGCGCGCATGTCGGGCGGGATGATCAGTTCGGCCATGTCGCGCCCCATGGCCTGGTCACGTGGCCAGCCCAGCAGCAGTTCGGCCTGACGGTTCCATTCGACCACCCGACCGTGTTCGTCGGCGGCAATGAAGGCGTCCTGAGCGTTTTCCAGGATGGCGCGCAGTTCAGCGGCGCTTTCTTCCAGCTGGATCTGGTTGGCCTGTTGCTGGTCCAGCGCCTGCTGCAGGGCGGTGGCAGTCTCGTGCAGGCGGCTGGTGCGCTCGGCGACGCGATGCTCCAGGCTTTCATTGAGGGAGCGCACTTCGCGCAGATAGCTTTCTTCGCGGGCCACCATGTTGACCAGGGTGGAGGACAGCAGATGGATTTCGCGATAGCTGTCCACCCGCGGGATGGAGACGTCGGAGCGACCGGCGGCGCGTTGCTCCAGCGCTGCCGAGAGTGCGTTGATGGGCGCCACCAGGCGTCGCGTGAGCACATAGGCCAGGATCACCAGCACGGCCCCGGAGAGCGTGCCGACCACGATCACGCGTCGCTCCAGATCGCGGAAGGCGGCCAGCGCCACCGATTCGGGCTGGCGCACCAGCACGCTCCAGTTCAGTTTCATGCCGCCCTGCCGGCCGGTACGGGCGTAACCGGTGACATAACGCAGACCGTCGGGCCAGGTCTCCAGCAGCGAGCCGCCGGTACGCGAGGCGCGTGCGGCACGCAGGCTGGCGGTATCGATCTTGGTTTCTTCGAGATTGCGGGGACCGAGGATGACGGTGTCGTCATCGCGCACGATGATCACGTCGACGTCATAGCGGTTGCCGGTGGGGTCGAGCAGCTTGGCGGCGATATCGCGGGCCCAGCTCCAGGACAGCTGCATGCCCAGCACCCCCACCAGATGGCCATTTGCATCCTGCACGGGTGCGGAGAGGTCGACGAAACGCCAGGGATCGGACTGCGGCTGCAGCTTCTTGCTCAGGAGGAGTGCGGGATGGTAGTCGCCCGCGTATTCGCTTTTCCGGCCTTCCTGAAACCAGGGGCGCTCGGCCACGCTGACACCTTCAAGCAAGCCATTGGTAGCCGCCAGTACGGCACCATCGGGTTGCGCCAGGCCGATCCAGGCATAGTGCGGCACATTGGACTGCAGTTCGTTGAGCACCCGGCGCACGCGCGCTACGTCAGTCGCGGCGCGGATGGACGGGCGTTGCAACAGCAGGCGCAGATCGATTTCGCGTTCACTCATGCCGCGCTCAAGCGCGTCCTGCATCTGCCAGGCCAGCTGCTTCATGCGTGTTTCGGACTCCGAACGCGCATAACCGCGCGTGAACTGATCCACCAGAATCAGCACTGACACGGTCGTGATGAGCACGGTTATAACCACCCCCAGCGTAATCAGCGACGACAGATTCGGCGGAGATGGGGCGTTTTTCTTGTTCAATTCAGACAAAATGCTGCGATACGACTGGATGCATGACGGCTCCCCTGTGAACCGCTTGGGTATTTCGGCATCTTGCCAGAACAACTATGGTTTTTCATCGCATTTCCCGAAAAACTTCGAGAAAATTTTTACGCAGGAAAATACTCACCAATACTCCGCAGCGCTTCTCCCTCAAAGCGACATGACTGCAGACAAAAGCGCGCAATAGACAGCATTTCCCGACAGGCGGGAAATGCAAAAAGACAACGGATGGCGACGATCTGTGAGGATCGCGGCCATCCGTCGCGGGGTGGGGAATGGAGATTTACAGGCCGGCACACACGCCATCGGCGCGGGGATCGGTGGCGCCTTCGATGACGCCATCCGGATGCACGCAGACGGCGCCGGCGTGTCCCATCATGTCGGTGTATTCCTCCACCACCTGCACTTCGTGACCTGCCTGGCGCAGGGCGTCGATGGTAGCGGCCGGCACCCGGCCTTCGACCTTCAGGTTGGTGGAGACATCGCCCCAGGTCCGCCCCAGCAGCCAGCGCGGTGCGCTGACGGCGGCCTGCAGGTTCTGGCCGAAGAGCACATGACGGGTGAATACGGCGGCCTGGGTCTGCGGCTGCCCTTCCCCACCCATGGTGCCGTAGGCCAGGGTACGGCCATCCTCCAGACGCGCCAGCGAGGGATTGAGGGTATGGAACGGCAGCTTGCCGGGTTGCAGCTGGTTGGCGCCATCGTCCAGGGTGAAGCTGGCGCCACGGTTCTGCCAGACGATGCCGGTATCGGCCGGCACCACGCCGCTGCCGAATTCCCAGAAGATGCTCTGGATGTAGCTGACCACGCGGCCCTGCGCATCGGCCGCGCCCATCCAGATGGTGTCGCCGGGCTTGGCCGGATGCGGCCATGGCGCGGCCTGCTGCAGGTGGATCTGGCGGGCTTCCTGGTCCAGTGCATCGGCCAGCAGCCAGTGCGCCGCGTCCACGCTCATTTGGGCCGGGTCCGTGACATGCTTGTTGCGCAGGATGAAGGCGCGCTTGGTCGCTTCCACCAGGCCGTGGATATGGGCGAAGCCGTCGGCCTCGGTGATCCCCAGCCGGTCGAACAGGCCGATGATCATCAGCGCGGAAACGCCCTGCGTCGGCGGCGGCAGGTTGTAGACGCGGCCTGAGCGCAATTGCACCATCAACGGCTGCACGATCTGGGCGCGGAAGGCTTCCAGATCGGCACGACGTACCGGGCTGCCGGCCGCTTCCAGGCCCGCAGCCAGGGTGGCGGCGAGGTCGCCGCGATAGAAGTCGTCCAGCCCGGCTTCGGCCAGGCGCGACAGGCTGGCGGCCAGGGCTGGCTGTTTCAGCACCGTGCCCTGGGCCGGAATGCCGGCCGCGGCATAGGTGGCGGCGAAGCCAGGCTGATCCTTGAGTTCGGCCCACTTGTCGCGGGTGAGTTCATGTTGCGAACGGGTGATGGGGACCCCGGCCTGTGCGTGACGGATGGCGTCGGCCAAGAGCACCGGCAGCGGCAGAGCGCGGCCGAAGCGTTGCGCGTAATCGAGCGCGGCCGACCAGCCGCCCACGGCGCCGGCCACCGTCAGGGCCGCATGCGCGCCACGGGTGGGTACCGCGCTGTAGCCATGCCCGGCATAGAACGCCTTGGTCGCCAGACCCGCCGACGGTCCGCAGGCGCGGATGGCCACCGGCTCGCGACCGGGCTCGCTGATCAGCCAGAAGCCATCGCCGCCGATGCCGTTCATGTGCGGATAGACTACCGCGATGGCGGCCGCCGCAGCCACCATGGCTTCGACCGCATTGCCGCCTTCGCGCAGGATCTGCGCGCCGGCTTGGGCGGCCAGGTGATGAGGGGCGGTGACCATACCGCCCAGACAGGTCTTGCTATACAACATGGCTGACTCCTGAGGTTTTTATATTGGATGGGAAGGCAATGCGGCGATGATAACCGGGGACGGCGCAGCGTTCAGGCCGGTATCGTTTTCGGTGCATCCATCCAGGAAACATGCGCGGCGACGATGCGCCAGCCCTGCGGCAGGCGCAGCCAGGTATGGCTCTGGCGGCCGATGCGCGTTTCCCCCTCGCGGATGAACTCGGTATTGGCGACGGCATAGTCCTGACCGTAGGTGGTGATGACGGTCTGGCCCAGGGTGCGCATCAGGTTCTTCGGCGAGCGCCCCTGGCGAAAGGCGCGGATGGCCTCGGTCCCGACCAGGTTCTCGGTGGCGCCGTAGCGTACGGTATGCGGTCCATCGAGGAAGAGTTCATCCAGCACCTCGACCTGGTTGGTGGTCAGGGCTACTTCATAACGCTGGAAGGCATGGCGCACTTCGGCCACCACCTCCGGCAGGTTGATCTCGAACGGTTGTGTCGATTCCATGCTGATTCCTCTGTGTCCTCAGTGGGCGCCCAGATAGGCCTTGGCCAGGGCATCATTGGCGGCGATCTCGGCGGCCGTGCCCTGTGCCACCACGCGCCCGCCTTCGATCACATAGGCGCGGTCGGCCAGCGACAGCGCCAGGGCCGCCATCTGGTCCACCAGCACGATGGTCATGTTTTCGCGGCGCAACTGGTCCAGTGCCGCGAACAGTTCGGCGATCACCTTCGGCGCCAGTCCCAGAGATGGTTCATCCAGCAGCAGCACACGCGGACGCGACATCAGGCCACGGGCGATGGCCAGCATCTGCTGCTCGCCGCCAGAGAGCAGGCCGGCGCGATGATGCAGGCGCTCACGCAGGCGCGGGAAACGCCCCAGCATCTCCTCTACCCGCGCGTCCACATCCTGCGGATAGAGGAAGGCACCGAGGCGGATATTGTCCAGCACCGAGAGTTCAGGGAACACCTGCCGTCCCTCCGGCACCAGTACCACGCCATGGCGCACGATCTGCTCGGCGCGCAGGTGCATCAGGTTCACGCCACCGGCGTGGATGCCGCCTTCTACCGGACGATGCAAACCGGCCAATGCGCGCATCAGGGTGGACTTGCCGGCACCATTGGCGCCCAGCAGCGCAATCATCTCGCCCTGCCTGACCTGCAGGTTGATGCCATGCAGGACCGGTTCGGCGCCATAGCCTGTGACCAGCTCGCCCACGCCCAGCAATTCGCTGGCACCGGCCACTGCAGCGCGGGCCGCCGCCACCGGCTGCTGGCCGCCCTCGCCCAGGTAGGCCTTGCGCACGGCGGGGTCGTTCTGTACTTCCTGCGGGCTGCCGATGGCCAGGCGCTGGCCGGCGTCCAGGACCACGATGCGGCGCGAAATCTGCATCACCAATTCCATATCGTGCTCGACCACTACCACGCTGATGCCGGCCTCGGCGATGCGGGTCAGCAGTTGCGCCAGCAAGGTCTTGTCTTCGCGCGACAGGCCGGCAGCCGGTTCATCGAGCAACAGCACGTCGGGATCGGCGGCCAGCGCCCGGGCGATTTCCACGAGTCGACGGTCCACGTGGGCCAGATCGGCGCTGGGAATGTCGAGTGCACCGCGATAGCCGCAGAAGTCCAGCAGGCGGCGGCTGCGCTCGCGCACCGCGCCGGCCAGGAAGCCACGCGAGGACAGCAGGCCGCCCAGGCGACCACGGCCGCAGGCCAGCGCCACGTTGTCGGCCACCGACAGGCTGCCGAACAGTTGCGAAGTCTGGTAGGTACGGGCCACGCCATGACGGGCGATACGGAAGGCCGGCAGGCCGGCCAGTTCGGTATCGCCCAGCACGAAGCGACCGGCGCTGGGGCGATAGAAGCCGGAGAGCATGTTCAGCGCCGTGGTCTTGCCGGCGCCGTTGGGGCCGATCAGGCTGGTGACGGCGGCACCGGGCACCTCGAAGCCGAGATCGCTGACGGCACGCACGCCGCCGAAGACCATGGTGAGTCCGTCCGCGGACAAGGTGCGGCGCGTCCTCGACGGCAGCGCCGGCTGGGCCATGTCATCGTCCGGCGTAGCGGTGACGGAAGGTGCGAAGACGGCTGGCTTGCGCAGGCGCGCAGCGAGCTTGCCCAGCAGTCCCGTCACGCCATCCGGGGCGACCCACAGTACCAGCAGCAGCAAGGCACCGAAGAACAGGAGACGATAGTCTTCCAGGCTGGACAGCAGTTCCGGCAGCGCACCCACGATCACGGCACCGATCACCGGGCCAAGGATGGAACCGGAGCCCCCCAGCACCACCACCAGTACGAAGAGGATGGACTGCATGAAGCTGAAGGTGTCCGGCGTGACGAAGGTGGACAGCGGCGCGAAGAGCCCACCCGCCAGGCCGGCCAGTGCAGCCGACACCGCGAAGGCGACGGTCTTGATCACCAGCGGATTGAGACCGATGGATTCGGCCGCCGTCTCGCTGTCGCGCACGGCGCGCATAGCTGCGCCCCAGCTGCCGCGCGAGAGCCAGCAGTAGGCGGCCAGTACCACCGCCGCCGTTACCAGACCCAGCACGGCAATCGCGCGCTCGGCCTGCAAACCCATGAAGGATGGTGCGGCCAGACCCATGATGCCGTTCTGGCCACCGGTGAGGTCGCGCAGTTCGATGATGGCGTGCTGGATGATGAAGCTGAAGGCAATCGTGATCATGGCCAGGTAAGGCCCCTTCACGCGCAGTGCCGGCAGCGCCAACAGCATGCCCAGCGCACCCGCAACCACCGCTGCCAGTGGCCAGGCCAGCCAGAACGACAGCCCGGCCTTGGTGGTGAGGATGGCAACCGTATAGGCGCCCACTGCATAGAAGCCGACATGGCCGAAGGAGACCTGTCCGGTCAGGCCGATCAGGACGTTCAGACCGATGCCGACGATGGCCACCAGCGCAATGCCGGCCAGCACGAAGACGTAGTAGCTGTTGATCGAGAGCGCCAGCGTGATGGCGGCGATCAGGCCCAGCGCAGAAAACATCAGTGCGGCGGGCGTACCCAATCCGAGCTTGATGTTGGATGAGGAAGAAGGCTCGGCCGATGCTGCCGATGCTGGCGACGTGGAGCCCGTAGCCTGCGGACTGCGGGCAATGGAAGGGGGCAGACGATTCATACCTTTTTCACCTGTGCGCGGCCGAACAGGCCGTTGGGACGAATGGCCAGCACCACGATCACCAAAGCGAAGGTGATGATCTGGGTGTAACCGGAACCGAGGGTGGCCGTGATGAGAGCCTCGGCCATGCCGAACAGCAGGCCGGCGATCATCACGCCCCAGGCGCTGGTGATGCCACCGAGGATGGCCACCGCGAAGGCCTTCAGGCCGAACAGCGTACCCATGTCGGCATTGACGTTGAACAGCGGCGCGATCAGTACCCCGGCCACGCCGGCCAGCAGGGTCGAGAGCGCGAAGGCCACCGCGATGGCGCGGGTGATGGGAATGCCCATCAGGCGCGCCGCATCGCGGTTCTGCACCACCGCCAGCAGGGCCGTCCCCCAGCGGGTGCGACGCGAGACGGTATGCAGCAAGGCGGCCAGCGCCAGGCCGATGGCCGGGATCAGCAGGTGCAGCGGGTACACGCCCAGGCCCATGCCGCCCAGTTCGATGGACGACAGCGCCAGCGGCGAAGGCAGGCTGCGCGGCTCCTTGCCGAAGGTATGCATGACCAGGTTATCGAGCACGATGCCCAGCGCCACGGTGGACATCAGCCAGGCATTGGAGCCCTGGCGCGCGAAGGGGCGCACCGCCAGTATCTCCACCAACAATCCGTACAGCGCACAGGCTGCCAGGGCCAGCAGGATGGCCAGCCACATCGGCCAGCCCAGGGTCTGGGCGAAGGTGAAGCACAGCACGGCGCCCAGCATCATGGAGCTGCCCTGTGCAAAATTGACGGTGCCGGAAACGGCATACGTCATGTAGAAGCCGAGCGCCATCAGACCGTACATGCTCCCCAGTCCGAATCCGCTGATCAGTGCCGACAACAGCAACATCGTGTTCTCCTGGCGCCACCCGTGGCCCTGCACGGGCGAAAGGTGGCGCGTTTCTTTCCAAGTTTGCGTTACTGGCTCAGGCCGACCGGCAGGATGCGGTTGTCGATGAACTGCGCCCAGACATAGTCGTCGGCCTGCAGGGCGTCATGCACACCGGGGCTGAACGGCTTGACGTAGGTCTTGATCAGGCCTTCGTAGCGATCGATCTTGTAGAAGCCCTCGCGCACTGCATCGCCATTGGTGGAACCTGCCTTGGCGATGGCCAGCGCGGCCAGCTGCATGCCGTCATAGGCATTGGCCACGCCGACGGCGGGAGTGATGTCGTCCGGCCCCTTGATGGCGGGATACTTGGCCTTGAGCTCGGCCACCACCTTCTCGCCCACCGGGGAGAGCTTGCCGAAGAAGCTGAAGGTCTGGATGAAGTGGACGTTTTTGGCGTTTGGTCCGGCCAGTTCGGTGAAGCGGCCGCCGGCCGGTCCCCAGTGCGACACCACCGGCACCTTCCAGCCCATGCGATCAAGCGACTTGACCACCTGCGCCGAGGGACCGACGTTGCCCACCAGATACAGGGTATCGGCACCGGCGGCCTTGAGGCGGCTCAGTTGCGGCACCACGTCGACGTCGCTGGCTTCGAACTTCTCGATGCCGGCGGGCTTCATGCCCTTCTCGGCCAGTGCGGCGACGATGCCCTTCTCGTTGGACTCGCCCCAGGGATTGTTGACCAGGATCAGGCCGGCCTTGCTGCTCTTGAAGGTCTTTTGCGCATAGTTGAGCATGGCCTTGTCCACCAGCTCATCCACGGCCGAGACGCGGAAGGCGTAGTTGGGATTGGCGCCGTTCTTGGTCACACCGGTGCCCGCTGCCCAGGGACCGACGAAGGGGACTTTTTCCTGGTTGATGATGGGAACGATGGCCATCGACACCGGCGTATCGAGGCCGCCGAAGAGTACCGCCACCTTTTCCTTGAAGATCAGTTCGCGCGCCGCCACCACGCCCTTGGCGGGGTTGCCTTCGTCATCGCGGCGCACCAGTTCCAGCTTGCGGCCACCGAGCAGGCCGCCCTTGGCGTTGATCTCGTCGATGGCAATGCTCATGCCGCGGGTCAAGGCTTCGCCGGCCTGTGCGGACTGGCCCGACAGGGCGGTGACCAGACCGATCTTGATGGTGTCGGCGGCCAGCGCCAGCGGCGACAGTGCGGTGGCGACGGTGGCTGCTGCAGCGGCGATCAGGGTACGGCGCGTGAAACGGATCATGTGAATCCCTCCAGTAGGTTCCAGTAATTGAGTGAGTGCTCTGCCCGGCATGACTTATGCAAGGGCTATGCCAAGCAGCACCGTATCGCTTAATTATTGCCGACAATATTTATCTAATAGTCGCAGCATTTATTAGAGATTATTGCCACCGATAACCTATTTGAATTGCAGTCAATAACGCACAGATATTGTGCAGACCCTGGAGAAAATGATGCACGCCGCACCATCATCAAGCAGCCCCCTGACCTACGATCCTGCCGCGCTGGTAGATGAATACCTGCGTGTGCTGATGATTCCCGATCCGGTGGCGGCGCGCCGTTTCGTTTCGCCGGAGCTGAAAATCTGCTTTACCGGCGGGCGCGAGATGATCGATCCTGCACAATGTGCGGCCTTCAATGCCGGACGCTACGGCTGGGTCAAGAAGCGTTTCGAAGCGACCGAAGTGGTGACCGGTGCCACGCTGGAACAGGCCATCGTCTATAACCGCGGCACGCTGTACGGTGTCTGGCCCGATGGCGAGGCCTTCGAAGGCAACCGTTACGTCGACCGCTACGTGGTGCGCCACGGGCTGATCGTACAGATGGACGTGTGGAACGACAGCGCCGAACGCATGCTGGTGCGCGCCGGTCTGGCCGAACTCTGAGGGAGGACGCATGCAGACCACCATCCTGCCACCAGGCGCCGACGCTGCGCTGGGACAAGACGCCGGCCGCGATACCTACGGCGCCCTGCCCTCGCATGGCCGCTTCGGCTATTCGGCCATCCATCGCCGGCCGCACTATCGCTGGCCCAATGGCGCCCGACTGGCGGTCTACCTGGGCTTCAACATTGAGCACTTTGCCTTCGGCGAGGGCTTGGGGGCCAAGCTGGGACCGGTGTGCCCCGAACCGGATGTGCTCAACTACGCCTGGCGGGAATACGGCAACCGGGTCGGCGCCTGGCGTTGTCTCGAACTGTTCGAGCAACTGGGCTTGCCAGCCGGGGTGTTGATCAATACCGCACTTTACGATCACTGCCCCGAGCTGGTGGCGGCCTTTGTGGCGCGAGGGGATGAGTTGATCGGTCACGGCCACACCAACGCCCATCAGCAAGGCAGGCTGGACGAAGCGGCAGAAGCGGCGCTGCTGCGTCACTGCCGCGAGCGCATCGGTGCCGAGAGCGGGGTGGCCCCCACCGGCTGGCTTTCGCCCTGGATTTCGGAGAGCCTGGTCACGCCGGACCTGCTGCAGGAAACGGGATATCGCTACACCCTCAACTGGGCGCATGACGACCAGCCGGTACACATGCTCACGCGCAGCGGGGAGACGCTGTGGTCGATTCCCTATCCGCAGGAGTTGAACGACATTCCCATGATCGTGGCACGCCAGATGGACGGGCGCGATTTCTCCCGCATGATCGTGGACAACTTCGACGAGATGCTGGAGCAGTCGGTACAGCAACCGCTGGTGATGGGGATCGCCCTGCACCCCTATCTGGTGGGCCAGCCCTATCGTCTGCGCCATCTGCGCAGCGCCCTGCAACACCTGGCGGCCGCCCGCGACCGGGGAGAGATCTGGTTCACCACCCCCGGTGCCATCTGCGACCACGTCGCATCGCTGGAACAATTGCGCCAGCCTTTCTGAGGCCGGCATCCGTTTCTGGAGAATGAGTTGAATACTGCTTCAGGCATTGCACCTGCCATCACCAACACCAACGCCACCACCGCCTTCGACATCGATGACCACGTCGGCGCCTTCGTTGCGCATGGACGTTTCACCCTCGCCGGCACCGCCAGCGGTCCGCTGGCCGGGCTGCGCTTCGCGGCCAAGGACCTGTTCGACGTGGCCGGCCAGCCCACCGGCGCCGGCAATCCCGACTGGCTGCGCACACACCCCATCCCCCGGCGCAGCAATGCACTGGTCGATCAATTGCTGCAGGCCGGTGCCACGCTGGTCGGCAAGACCCTGACCGATGAGCTGGCCTACAGCATCCACGGTGACAACCACCACTACGGCACGCCGATCAACAGTGCCGCGCCGGAGCGCGTGCCGGGTGGCTCTTCCAGCGGTTCGGCGGCGGCCGTGGCGGCACGCTTGTGCGACTTCGCGCTGGGCACCGATACCGGCGGCTCGACCCGGGTGCCGGCCAGCTATTGCGGCGTGTGGGGCTTGCGCACCAGCTTCGGCCTGCTGTCCACGGCCAGCATGGCGCCGCTCTGCCCCAGCTTCGACACTGCCACCTGGCTGGCGCACGACCCCGAGGTCTTCGAGCGCGTCGGCCGGGCGCTGCTGCCGGGAACCGCCGATACGCCGCTGCGCAAGGTCTTGCTGCCGTTCGACATGCTGGAACTGGCCGATCCTGAATTCCACCCGGTCCTGCACCGGGTCTATGAGGGCCTGCGCAGCACCATGCCGGGCGAACACATGCGCCTGTCGGGCGCGGAGGGAGAGCTGGAAAGGTGGCGCCAGGCCTACGTCAGTGCCTCGGCCTACGACGCCTGGCAATGCCACGGTGACTGGATCAGCCAGACCCGGCCGCTGTTCGGCCCGGCCGTGCAGGCACGCTGGGACATGGCGCGTGAGACCAGCGCCGAGACCGCCCGCGCCGCACGGGAGAAACAGGACCTGGTACGTCATCGGGTGCGCACCTTGCTGGGGGCCGACGGGGTGGCGGTGATTCCCTCCGCATCCAGCGTGGCGCCGCTGCGCGATGCCAGCGCGGCCGAGATCGATCAGGTACGCGCACGCACCTTCCGGCTGACCTGTGTGGCTGGACTGGCGGGTCTGCCGCAGGTGAGCCTGCCCTTTACCAGCCCCGCCGGGCTGCCGATCGGCGTATCATTGCTGGGCCCGGCGGGCAGCGACCTGGCCCTGATCGGGCTGGCGACCCGCATCTGGCGCACGCTGCAAGGCGGCGCCGGCTGAGTTCCGGGCGCGAACCACCACTCGACAAGACGATGAGCGACACCTCTCCCCGCAAGACTGCCAAGCCCTCTTCCCGTACCCGCAAGCCTCCGGAGGTGAGCCCGGCACCGGCCCGACAGAGCCGCGCCGGCCGCCCCCGCGTGCGGCACGACGCGCTCACCGATGCCCCCGCACTGGTACTGGACGGCGAAGTGGGCGAGGACATCATCGCCCGCATCTACCAGACCGTTTTCGACAGTGTGATGAGCCAGCGCCTGACGCCGGGGACCAAGCTGCCGGAGGCGGCCCTGTGCGAGCTGTTCGGCGTGGGACGCACGGTGGTGCAGAAGGCCTTGCAGAAACTGGCACATGAACACATCGTGGAGTTGCGGCCCAATCGCGGGGCGGTGGTGGCCATGCCGACGCCGGAAGAGACACGCGAAATCTTCCAGGCGCGACGTGCACTGGAAGGCGCCATCATGCGCCTGGCGGTGCAGAACGCCACCCGCGCCGACCTGGCCAAGCTGCGCCGGCAACTGAAGGAAGAACACGAGGTCATGCACAGCTATGCGCAGACGCACTGGGCGCGGCTGGCGTCGTCCTTCCACATGCGGGTGGCCGAACTGTCGCGCAATGCCACGTTGCAACGCTACCTGAGCGAGTTGGTGTCACGCTGCTCGCTGATCGTGGCGCTGCATGAGCCGGCCGGCTATGCGGCCTGCGAGCATGACGAACACACCCATATCGTGGACCTGATCGAACGGGGCGATGCCGAGGGCGCGGTGGCGGCCATGGAAGCCCATCTGCTGTCGCTGGAAGAACATATCCACCTGGTCAGCGAGAAGAGCGGCAACAGCCTGGCACGGATGCTGGGGATGGAATAAGCCTTCGATTGAAAACGAGAAAAAAGGCGGCTGGGACGTGGTCCCTGCCGCCTTTTTTCCGTGGCGTTAGCACTGGACTAGATCGTCACATTTTCCTGCAGGGCGGCACGTGCCTCGGCAGCAATCTCGAAGGAATGCAGGCGCGCCGCATGATCGAAGATCTGCGCGGTAATGATCAGCTCATCGGGCGCATGTTCGTCGATGAAGGCCTGCAGGCCTTCCTGCACGGTGTCGCGGTCACCCACCACGGCACAGGCCAGCGAGCGCTCGACGTGCGCTTGCTCGCCCGGCTGCCAGAGCGCGTCGATGTCATCCACCGGCGGTCGCAACTGGCCGGGCGTACCACGGATCAGGTTCAGGAATTGCTGCTGCAGCGAGGTGAAGAGGCGCTCGGCTTCGCGCTGGGTATCGGCGGCGAAGACGTTCAGGGCCAGCATCACATAGGGTTTCTTGAGGGTGGCCGAGGGCTTGAAGCGCTCGCGATAGATCTGGATCGCCGACTTCATGAAGCCGGGGGCGAAGTGCGAGGCGAATGCAAACGGCAAACCCAGTTCGGCCGCCAGCTGGGCACTGAACATGCTGGAACCGAGCAACCAGATCGGTACCTTGAGACCGGCACCGGGGACGGCGCGCAGGGACTGGTAGTCAGACGGGTCGTCGAAATATTCCTGCAGTTCCTGCACGTCCTGCGGGAAGTTGTCGGCGGTATCCCCGCCCATGTGGCGGCGCAGGGCGCGCGCGGTGCGCTGGTCGGAACCGGGAGCGCGACCCAGGCCCAGGTCGATGCGACCGGGATAGAGTGACTCCAGGGTGCCGAACTGTTCGGCGATGACCAGCGGCGAGTGGTTGGGCAGCATGATGCCGCCGGAGCCGACGCGGATACTGCGGGTATGGGCGGCGACATGCGAGATCACCAGCGCGGTAGCGGCGCTGGCGATGCCGGGCATGTTGTGGTGTTCGGCCAGCCAGTAGCGCTTGTAGCCCAACGCTTCGGCGCGCTGCGCCAGTTCCTTGCTGTTGTTGAAGGCCTGGGCGGCGTTGCTGCCCTGGTTGATCGGGGATAGATCAAGAACGGAAAACGGAATCATGAATGGATCCTTGTGGGGGCAGCGGGATCGCCGCCGCACCGGTTGCCGGGGCATAGCCCCGGGATGAGCAGATGAGCCTGGGTGCGGCGCCTCAATCCAGCTTGACCACCAGCTTGCCGAAGTTCTTGCCCTGCAGCAGGCCCATGAAGGCCTCCGGCGCGTTTTCCAGGCCTTGCACCACGTCTTCGCGGTAGTGCAGCTTGCCTTCCTTGAGCCAGGTGCCGACTTCCTTCTGGAAGGCGGCATACAGGTCGGGACGGTTGACGTAGTAGTCGAAGATGATGAAACCCTGCACGCGGATGCGCTGGGTCAGCACACGACGCAGGAAGGGGGCGCTCTCGGTGGCCAGGGTAGCGCCGTTGTAGTGGGCGATCAGGCCGCACACCGGCACGCGGGCGTGGATGTTGAGCAGCGGGAAGACGGCGTCCAGCACGGCGCCGCCGACATTTTCGAAATACACATCGATGCCACGCGGGCAGGCGGCCTGCAGCTGCTGCGCGAAGTCGGCGGCGCGGTGGTCGATGCAGGCGTCAAAACCCAGTTCCTTGACCGCCGATTCACATTTCTGCGCACCGCCGGCGATACCGACCACGTGACAACCGCGCTGCTTGGCGATCTGCCCCACCAGCGAGCCGACGGCACCGGTGGCGGCCGCGACCACCACCGTTTCACCTGCACGCGGCTGGCCGATATCGATCAGGCCGGCATAGGCGGTGTAACCCGGCATGCCCAGCACACCCAGTGCATGCGAGGGATGGGCGAAATCGGCGGGCAGCTTGTTGACGCCGCTTCCGTCGGAGATGGCGTACTCCTGCCAGCCGGTATAGGCCATCACGCGCTCACCTTCCTTGAAATCGGGGTGACGGGAGGCCACCACGCTGGACACGACGCCACCGGTCATGACGCCGTCGATTTCCACCGGCGGGGCGTAGGAAGGGGCGTCGCTCATGCGGCCGCGCATGTAGGGGTCCAGCGACAGCCACTCGCCGCGCAACAGGATCTGCCCTTCCAGCAGTTCGGGGATGGCGACTTCTTCCAGGCGGAAGTTGTCGGGGCCGGGGGCACCGGTCGGACGCGAGGCGAGGACGATGCGGCGATTGGTCTTGGCAATCTGGGTCATGGGTATTCCTTTCAGTGTTCTGTTCAATCAAGGTGAGAGCACGACGTTCATGTTGCGCTATCGCGCTATTGCGGCGGCACCAGTACGCGCCGGGTCACCAGCATGGCGGCTTCCATCGGTCTGCGGTCACGGCTGAGCTTGGTCAGCAGGCTGGCACCCAGCCATTGCTGGTAGAGCATGGTGGCCGTGGCCAGCGGTGCGAGCACGGTGTGCAAGGACCCTTCGGCGATACCCTCTTCGATGCAGGTGGCAATGCGTTCGATGAAGCGCTGCGTGCCGGCGTGCAGGACCTGACGCATGTCTTCGGAAAGATCGGCCACCTCGGCCGAGAGCTTGACCACCAGGCAGCGTTGTTCCACTTCCTGGCAGCACTGGCTTTCCAGCCAGTAGCCCCAGTAGGTCAGCAGACGCTCGCGGGCGCTGCTGTCATGGCTGGATTGACCGAGGACCTGTTCCAGCCGGTCCAGGTAACCGGCCACATAGTGCTCGATCAGTTCGCGGCCGTATTGTTCCTTGGAACCGAAGTAGTGATAGAAGGAACCCTTGGGGATGTCGGCAGCGGCCAGGATTTCCGACAGGCCGACGCCGGAGAAGCCTTTTTGCGCAATGATTGCGCGGCCGGCCAGGAGGATGTTGCGTTTGTTTTCGCCATAGTTTTCTCGCATGACAACCATTCTAACGAAAAATTAGACCGGTCGTCTAATACCGGTCTTTTTCGATGATTCAGGCGGATCGCGTGGACGATGAAGGGGGCGGCGGGAACAGGAACCACACCAGCAGCGCCACTCCTGCCGTACCCAGCCACACTGCCGGCCAGCCCTGCCACTGCAGTAGCAGCGGCACGGCCTGGGCGCAGAGGAAGAAGACCAGAAACACGCAACTGTTGCCCAGCCCGAGGGCGGTGCCGACCTGGGCCGGACCGGCCACCACGGCAAGTTCGGTATAGGCCACGCCGTGCCAGGCCGATACCACCACGCCCGCCACCACCAGCACCAGCGAGAGCCAGAACAAGGACGTCGACATGGCATGGGAAGCGAGTCCGCCCAGCAGGGCGAACAGCGCGGCGCTGGCCAGCGCACAGGTCCGCAGATAGGCGCGCCGGCGGCCACGGCGATCGGTCCAGCGGCCACTGGCAATGCGGGCCACCGCCGCCCCCACCTGCACCAGGGTCAGCAGCACGCTGATCGCCAGCAGGCCCGCCTGACCGACTTCGTGCAGGAAGATTCCGCCAAAGCTGATCAGCGCCACCTGCGGCGCGCAGAGCAGGCCGATACCCAGGGCCAGCCGCCATACCAGCAGACGACGCAGTGCGGGCGCGGCTGGTGTGGTCGATGCGATCACATGCGGCATGACCGGCGGCTCGCGCAGCCACAGCAGGACCAGGGCGACACTGCCCAGGCAAGCCGCCATCAATGCGCCATAGACCGCGCCAAAGCCGGCATGGGCCGCCAGCGACGGCAGCACCAGTGCACCCGCGCCGCCACCCAGTGGCACGGCCGTCTGGCGGATGCTCATGGCCAGACCGCGCTCACCGTCAGCAAACCAGCCCATGATGGCGCGGCCGCTGGCGCCATTGACACTGCCGCCCAGCAGGCCGGCCAGCATCAGGCCGCCGCACAGCCAGCCATAGGCCGCAGTGCCGTGACCGGGCAATGCATTCAGGATCAACAGGCCGAGCGCGACGCTGCAGCCCAGCAGGCCCGCGAGCAGCACCTTCCGGTCGCCCAGGCGATCGGTCAGCAGACCCCAGGGTAATTCGCCCAATGCCACGCCCAGGCTCAACAGGCCCAGCACCCAGCCCAGTTGCGCATTGCTGAGCTGGTAATCGCTGCGCAGCACCAGCGAGGTCACGGGAATGCCGGAAAACACGGCGGCGAAGCTGGCATTGGCCGCCACTCCCGCGGCCAATACCTTCCAGCGATGCGGGGAGGCCACCTGGAGCGCGGTGACCGGGGACGTAGATGGAACGGCAGGGAGGGTTTTCATGATGGCTGGCACGGGTGGAGATGCGCTGCAGTGTGCCGTGCACGGCCATGGCTTGAATGTCATAATTCCGGCACTTCAGGCCATTTGAGGTTTTTTACACCATGTCCCCGCGTGATACCGCCTTCCTGATCTTCGCCGATTGCAGCATGCTCGACTTCACCGGCCCCCTGTCGGCCTTCGATGCGGCCAACCGGGTGACGGGTCGCTCGCTGTATCGGCTCACGCTCCATTCCGAGGCGGGCGGACTGATCCGCAGTTCGGCCGGGGCCATGATCCAGACCGAACGCATCGGCCGCACCAGCTTCGATACGCTGGTGGTGGCGGGCGGTGGCGCCCCTCGCGAAGGCCTGGTGTCGGCCGAACTGCGGCGCTACATCGTACGGGCGGCTGCGCGCTCGCGACGCATCGCCGGCGTCTGCACCGGGGCCTTCGTGCTGGCGGCGGCGGGCGTGCTGGATGGCAAGCGGGCCACCACGCACTGGCGCATGGCGGCCAAGCTGCAACAGATGCATCCGCAGGTGATGGTGGACAGCGACCGCATCTATTCGCGCGATGGCAGTGTGTGGACCTCGGCCGGCATTTCCGCCGGTATCGACCTGGCACTGGCGCTCATCGAGGACGATCACGGAGCCGAACTGGCGCGCTCGGTGGCACGCGAGCTAGTGGTGTATTACCGCCGGCCGGGCGGCCAGTCGCAGTTCTCGGCGCTGCAGGAAATCGATGGCGGTTCCGAGCGCATCCGGCGCGCCCTGGCCTATGCCCGCGAACATCTGCAGCACGAGTTGACGGTGGATGTGCTGGCCGAGGTGGCCTGCCTGAGCCGCCGCCAGTTCGACCGCAGCTTCGCGGCCGAGACCGGCCAGACGCCGGCACGCGCCATCGAGCAGATGCGGGCCGAGGCGGCGCGGCTACGTATCGAACAATCGCAGGACACCCTGGAGAGCATCGCCCGCGCTACCGGGTTCGGAGACGCAGACCGCATGCGCCGGGTCTGCCTGCGCCTGTTCGGTCAGCCACCGCAGGCCATGCGGCGGCTGGCACGGCAGGAAGACGCCGGGTCGGAGCTCAGCGCGCCGTCAGGCGTACCCGGGTGATCTCGGAGGGCGCCAGCAGGCGCTTGGGCGGGCCCCAGTAGCCGGTACCCCGGCTGACGTAGATCCACAGGCCCTGCAGGCGCTTGAGGCCGGCCACATAGGGCTGTTGCAGCGGGACGAAGAAATTCCAGGGGAAGAACTGGCCGCCATGGGTATGACCCGACAACTGCAGGTCGTAGCCTGCTGCTGCGGCCGCCGTGGCGCTGCGCGGCTGGTGCGCCAGCAGGATGCGTGGATGATGGGCGGGCGCATCGGCGATGGCCGCCTGCGGATCGCTGCGGTGAGCCGGATCGAAGTGATGGGCGGTGTAGTCGGTGACCCCGGCCAGGACCAGCCCGGCATCCTCGTGGCGCAGTACCACGTGTTCGTTCATCAGCACGGTCACGCCCAGGCGACGCACCTCGTCTATCCATTCATGGGCATTGGAGTAGTACTCGTGATTGCCGGTGACGAAGTAGGCGCCGTGACGGGCACGCAATTGCGCCAGCGGCGCGGTGTGCGGTGCCAGCTGGCGCACGCTGCCATCGACCAGATCACCGGTGATGGCCACCACGTCCGGCTGCAAGGCGTTGACCTTGTCCACGATGGCCTGCAGGTAAGGCGCCTTGATGGTGGGGCCGACATGGATGTCGCTGATCTGGACGATGGTGAAGCCCTCCAACGCGGGCGGCAGGTTGGCGATGGGCACATCGACCTCGACCACGGCAGCGGTGCGGCGTGCATTGAGATAGCCGATGACCGTGGCCGCGGCGGTCAGGGCCAGCACCAGCCAGGCGGTCAGTTCCACCATCTCCTGCCGCTGGATGGGAGACAGCGAGGCCGCCAGCCAGGGCAGCAGCGCCAGCGCGATGGCGCGCAGCAAGGTCAGCAGCAGGGCCGAGGAAAACGCCCCCATGGCCAGCATCCCGGCCCAGGCCAGACGGTCGGACCAGGCTTCGGAAAGCCCGCGCCGCTTCAGGTAGGGCGCCGCCAGGGCCACGGGCATGAGCAGGAAGGACAGTGTCAGCGCCGCCGCGCCCAGTGCTATCCAGCCGGGGTGGATACTCAGGGCAGGCAGCAATTGCCAGCCTATCCAGGCATGCAGGGCGGCCAGCAGGCCGAGGATGATGAAGACGGAGCTGATGCTACGGCGCATGAGGGGCCTTTGGGAGAGAAAGCGGGGGGCGGCATTTCTTGCCAGAAAGAAAATAGATGGCGGTGGGAGACATGCTTTTCAAGCAATTTCTGCGAAAAGCTGCATAAATTCTTTGGAAAACTACCCAAAATCCAGTTGATCTGGCATTCGACTGAAGAAAAAGTCAGCTTCGGTCATGCAAGAAGACGTGTGGAGGAGGATAATATTGCTTTCATCCCCCCGTTTTTAATTCGCGCGACCTTGGTGGCTTCGGCCACATCGATGCCAGACACACGACATCGACCGGAGGCCGCGCCTGCATCATTGGAAGAGTTATTTTGAGTTCAAGCAAAACCAAACGCTGGCATGGCAACGTCGAGGCGATCAAGGCCGAATTCCTCAACGGCGTGATCACCCAGATGACCTCCTACGGCGACCGTGTCCATTTCAGCATGTTCGGTTCGGTGCAAAAGCCCCACTACGAAGTGATCAACAGCTTCGACAAGAAGATGGCCTTCGATGGCAATCACCACCTGCACCGCGCCGAGGAAACCGAATTCGGTCCCGGCAACGTCACTCCCATCTTCACGCTGGACCAGATCAAGCGCATCGTCGCCACCGGCGGCAGCGGTACCCGCAGCACTCCGCGCGCAGCCCGTGCGGCGTCGGCCCGCAGTGCGGCCGGCAGTGCTCGTCCGACCACCGCCGCGGCCCGCGCCCGGGAAGCGGTGGATGGCGAAAAGTACGCCTACTTCAAGGCCAACCGCCACATGCTGCCCGACGAAATCAACCAGCATTCCGATGAGATCAGCAAGCTGATGCTCAATGGCATGTCGGCTGAACAGGCGTTTGGCGAAGTCATTTCCAAGTACTTCGACTAAACCGGGCAAGCCCCGCTCTGGCCACGCGCCGGCAGCACCAATGACAATGGCCGGAGACATCGTCTCCGGCCATTTTTCATGCGGGGTCCCGGGCAGGGATCAATAGTATTCCGGCACGATCATCGAATCCGGCACCGGGTGGCGCTCGTAGTCCTCGTGGCGCTCGCGCTCGGGCAGCTGGATCGGCGCATGCGGCACTTCGGCATAGGGCATCTGCTGCAGCAGGTGCTGGATGCAGTTCAGGCGTGCCTTCTTCTTGTCCACCGCCTGCACCACCCACCACGGTGCTTCCGGAATGTGGGTACGCTCCAGCATCACTTCCTTGGCCTTGGTGTATTCCTCCCAGCGGCGGCGTGACTCCAGATCCATGGGGCTGAGCTTCCACTGCTTGAGCGGATCATGGATGCGCGAGAGGAAGCGCAGGTGCTGCTCTTCATCGGTGATGGAGAACCAGTACTTGATGACCTGGATGCCGGCACGGGTGAGCATGCGTTCGAACTCAGGCACCGAGCGGAAGAATTCCTCGTACTGCTCGTCGGTACAGAAGCCCATCACCCGTTCCACGCCGGCGCGGTTGTACCAGCTGCGGTCGAACAGCACGATCTCGCCAGCGGCCGGCAGGTGCGAGACATAGCGCTGGAAATACCACTGCGTGCGTTCGCGGTCGTTGGGAGCCGGCAGCGCGGCCACGCGTGCCACGCGGGGGTTCAGGCGCTGGGTGATGCGCTTGATCACGCCACCCTTGCCGGCCGCGTCACGGCCTTCGAATACGATCACCACCTTGTGGCCGGTCTGCACCACCCAGTCCTGCAGCTTGACCAGCTCGCCCTGCAGGCGGAACAGTTCGCGGAAATACAGGCGGCGGTATTCCTTTTCCTCTTCGCCATGGGCGCTGGAGAACTCACCGGTGACCGGGTCCACGGTACGGTCTTCCAGTTCCAGTTCCATTTCTTCGTCGTAGCTGTCGGCCAGTTCGCGGTGGACGCGCTTGACCAGTTCTTCCTTATCCATTGTTTCCTCGTGTGCAAGATAAAGCGGCGAACGCGGCACTCCCCTTCGCCGGAAAAGTGCGTGACAACATACCTGTCCATTGTGACCAAGCCGTGACAGGACGATAACACCGGCACCCAGCCTCGCCAATGCCGCTCCCATCCTGCGCCCAGGGAGGACGGCCCGCCTTGCGCCGGCGCAGGTGGCCCATGCGAAAATACGCTATAGTCCCCAAAACGATTCGGCATAACAGCATGACACTTACAGAACTCAAATACATCGTGGCCGTCGCGCGCGAAAAGCATTTCGGCCATGCAGCAGAAGCTTGTTTCGTCGCCCAGCCCACGCTGTCGGTGGCCATCAAGAAGCTGGAAGACGAACTTGGGGTCGTGATCTTCGAGCGCGGCGGGACCGAGGTCTCGGTCACGCCGCTGGGAGCGCAGATCGTGGCGCAGGCCGAACGCGTACTGGAGCAGACGGCGGCCATCAAGGAGATCGCCAACCAGAACAAGGACCCGCTATCGGGCCCGCTGCGCCTGGGCATCATCTATACCATCGGCCCCTACCTGCTGCCCTCGCTGGTCAAGACCATGATCGAGCGCGTGCCGCAGATGCCGCTGATCCTGCAGGAGAATTTCACCACCCGCCTGATCGAACTGCTGCGCCAGGGCGAACTCGATGCGGCCATCATGGCCCTGCCCTTCCCCGAGCACGGTCTGAACGTGCTGCCGCTGTACGACGAGGAATTCATGGTCGCCCTGCCGCGTCAGCACAAGTGGGCCGAACGCAAGGAAATCGACGCCCGCGAACTCAAGACAGAAACCATGCTGCTGCTGGGCAATGGCCACTGCTTCCGCGACCAGGTGCTGGAAGTCTGTCCCGAGATGTCGCGCTTCTCCACCAATGGCGACGGCATCGCCCGCACCTTCGAGGGCTCGTCGCTGGAGACGATCCGCCACATGGTGTCGTCCGGCATCGGCGTGACCGTATTGCCGCGCGCCTCCATCCCCGATGCCAACACCCGCGACGGCATGGTGCGCTACGTCCCCTTCGTGGCGCCGGCTCCCTCGCGCCGCGTGGTGATCGCCTGGCGCAAGAGTTTCACCCGGCAGGCCGCCATTGATGCCGTGCATCAGGCGGTGCTGGCGTGCAATCTCAATGGGGTGCAGATGCTGACGGAAGAAACGACGATCAGCTAAGGGCCAACGTCTGCGACCAGCGGTGCAATCTGCGTGTGGAGTAACGGCAGATCACGTTGCACCGTCTTCCAGACGACTTCCACGTCCACCTTGTCGTAGCCGTGCGAGACACGATTTCGCATCGTGTACATGACCAGCCAGGGGATGTGGTCATGTCGTGCGGCGAATTCGGGATCAACCCGCAGAATGTTGTTGGCAGCCTCGCCGATGATTTCGATATTGCGGATGACGGCGTCCTGTACCAGTTCGTTGGCGAGGAACACCAGTTCATCCATTTCTGCCGTGTAGCGGTCGATCCGCTCGATGGCATGCAGGATATGGCCGAGATAGCTCGCCACCCGCCCGGCCTTGTTCATACCGGAATTGCCTCGGAAAGTATCTGCCTGCGCATTTCCTCGGGCAAGGCTCTGGGCGTCAGCACATCCACGGACACCCCCAGCAGATGCTGCAATTCCACCTGAATGGCAGCCACGTCCATGAGCGAAGTTTCTGGCGTGGGATCAATCAGGATGTCGAGATCGCTGCCCTCGGTATCCTGGCCGTGTGCAACGGAGCCGAATACCCTGGCATTGAGGGCATGATGAGACTCGACCACATGGCGAATCGCGACACGGTGGCTGGCCAGGGCTTCAGAAGGCTTCATATCAGGCTTTCCCGGAATCAGGTCCGGGTCATGATAGGGCAAGCCTGCCCATCAGGCAATAACGCACCTGGACCAGCATGGGCAAGTCAGCCGATGCGACGCGTACTCTGCACATCAAACCAATGCACGTCCGTCGCGCCGAATGACGCACCGATATGCTGACCGGTACTGACCGGCACATTCGCAGGACAGCGCAGCACCAGCGCCTGGCCGCCGCAGCGCGCATGCACCAGCAGCTCGGCCCCCAGCGCTTCCACCAGTTCCACCTCCAGCGAAAGCTGCGCGGCCGAGCCGTCGAGGATGGGCAGCAGGTGCTCCGGACGTACGCCGAGGATGCGTTCCTGGCCCGCGGCAGCGCTTGCCGGCTGCGGCAGGCGGATGGTATCGGCCTCATCACCCTTGCTGACCTCGAAGCCGGTGCCATCCGCGCTGACCCTGCCCTGCAGCAGGTTCATCGGCGGCGAACCGATGAAGCTGGCCACAAAAGTGGTGGCCGGGCGCGCATACACCTCGGCCGGCGTGCCGATCTGCTCGGCCACGCCACGGTTCATGACGATCATGCGCTGGCCCAGGGTCATCGCCTCGACCTGGTCGTGGGTGACATACAGGCTGGTGGTGCGCAGGCTGGCGTGCAGCTTCTGGATTTCCAGGCGCATCTGCACGCGCAGCTTGGCATCCAGGTTGGAGAGCGGCTCGTCGAAGAGGAACACTGCAGGTTTCCTCACGATGGCGCGGCCCATGGCCACGCGCTGGCGCTGGCCGCCGGAGAGCTGGCGCGGAGTGCGCTCCAGCAACGCGCCCAGTTCCAGGATGGCGGCAGCACGCTGCACGCGCTCGTCGATCTCGCTCTTGGACAGGCCCTGGATCTTCAGGCCGTAGGCCATGTTCTGGTACACCGTCATGTGCGGATAGAGCGCATAGTTCTGGAACACCATGGCGATGTCGCGCTCCTTGGGTTCCAGGTCATTGACCACGCGCTCGCCGATGACGATCTGGCCGCTGCTGATGTCTTCCAGGCCCGCGACCATGCGCAGCAGTGTCGACTTGCCGCAGCCGGACGGGCCGACCATGACGATGAATTCGCCGTCGGCGATCTCGGCATCGATGCCATGGATCACGTCGACCGCCTTGGGGCCATTGCCGTAGGTCTTGCGGACTTGCTTGAGGTGGATTGCTGCCATGATGGTAAGCGCCGTCAATGGGCGTCGTAAATGATATGAATTATTTCTCGGAATCAACCAGGCCCTTGACGAACCATTTCTGCATCACGACCACCACCAGGCCGGGCGGCAGCATGGCCAGGATCATGGTGGCCATCACGAGGTTCCATTCCACGGCCGAATCGCCGCCGGAAATCAGGGTCTTGATGCCGATGCCGATCGGATACATGCCGGGATCGGTGGCGATGATCAACGGCCACAGGTACTGGTTCCAGCCATAGATGAACATGATCACGAAGAGCGCGATCACGTTGGTGCGCGACAGGGGCCACAGCACGTCCTTGAGGAAACGCAAGGGGCCGGCGCCATCGATGCGCGCCGCCTCGGCCAGTTCGTCCGGCACCGTCAGGAAGAACTGGCGGAACAGGAAGGTCGCCGTGGCCGACGCAATGAGCGGTACGCTCAGGCCGGCATAGCTGTTGAGCATGCCCAGATCGGATACCACCTGGTAGGTCGGCGTGATGCGCACCTCTACCGGCAACATCAGGGTGACGAAGATCATCCAGAAGAACAGGCCTCGACCGGGGAAGCGGAAGTACACGATGGCAAAGGCCGACAGCATGGAAATGGAAATCTTGCCGATGGCGATGATGAGCGCAGTGGCCAGGCTCACCCACAGCATGTGCAGGACCGGCGGCGCCGTGACCTGCCCGGATGCGCCCTTGAACAGCACGGCGCTGTAGTTGTTGAGCAGCTCCCCGCCCGGCACCAGCGACAGCGGCGACAGGGCCGATTGCTCGGCGGTCTGGGTACTGGCCACGAAGGCCACGTAGAGCGGAAAGAACACGATCAGCACCCCCAGCACCAGTACCACATGGCTGAGGAAATCGAGGATGGGGCGACGTTCGATCATGCTGCCACCTCCTGGCGGACAATCTTCATGGTGTTCATGGTGGTGAAAGCGTTCATGCGTATTGGACCTTCTTCTCGACGTACTTGAACTGCACCACCGTCAGCAGGATCACCAGCGCCATCAGCACCACCGACTGTGCCGCAGAACTGCCCAGGTCGCCGCCCTTGAAGCCATCGGAAAACACCTTGTAGACCAGGATCTCGGTGTCCTTGCCGGGACCGCCGTGGGTGGTGGCATCGACGATGACGAAGGTATCGAAGAAGGCATAGACCACGTTGACCACGAACAGGAAGAAGGTGGTCGGCGAGATCAGCGGGAAGACGATGGTGAAGAAGCGCTTGACCGGACCGGCGCCATCGATGGCGGCCGCTTCGATGAGCGACTTCGGAATCGACTGCAGGCCAGCCAGGAAGAACAGGAAGTTATAGCTGATCTGCTTCCAGATGGCGGCGATCACGATCAGGATCATCGCGTGCGTGCCGTTGATCATGTAGTCCCAGGGCAAGCCCAGCCAGCTCAGTACGTGGGAGAGGATGCCCAGCGAGGGACTGAGCAGGAACATCCACAGCACGCCCACCACCACCGGTGAGACCGCATAGGGCCAGATCAGGAAGGTCTTGTAGATTGAGGCGCCGCGCCGTACACGGTCGGCGAAGACTGCCAGCAGCAGCGACACCGCCAGGCCGAAGAAAGCCACCAGCGCCGAGAAGACCGCCGTGGTCCGGAACGATTCGAGGTAGGTCGGATCGCCGAAGAGGGTCTTGAAGTTGTCGAGCCAGACGAATTCGGAATAGCCGCCGAAGGCATCCTGCAACAGCATGGACTGGTACAGCGCCTGCGCGGCGGGCCAGAAAAAGAACAGCAAGGTGATCACGATCTGCGGCGCCACCAGCAGATAGGGCAACCACTTAGAGGTGAATCGCGCGCGTTTTTCCACGATCGTTCCTGCCGGGTTCCCCGGCGTCAAAGAAGTTTGAATGACTGGAAATGGAAACCGGCGATGGGCCCCGTTGCCGGAGCGCCATCGCCGCTTCCGGCCCCTTCATGCCGGTAGGCATGCAGGGGCGGGACTGACGGAATTACTGGTTACCCTTGTTGGCCTTTTCGAAGCGGACCAACAGTTCGTCACCACGCTTGACGGCCGAATCCAGGGCTTCCTTGGGGCTCTTCTTGCCGGTCCAGACGTTTTCCAGTTCCTCATCGAACACGGTACGGACCTGGGCGTAGTTGCCCAGGCGCAGACCGCGCGACTTGTCGGTGGTCTTGACGATCATCTGCTTGACGGCCACGTCGGTACCCGGATTGCGCTCATAGAAGCCGGACTTCTTGGTCAGCTCGTAGGCGGCCTTGGTTACCGGCAGGTAGCCGGTATCCTGGTGCCACTTGGCGGCCACTTCCGGCTTGGACAGATAGCTGAAGAACTTGGCCACGCCCTTGTACTCGTCGCCCTTCTTGCCGTTCATCACCCACAGCGAAGCACCACCGATGACGGTGTTCTGGGGTGCGCCCTGCACATCGTTGTAGTACGGCAGGGTGGCCACGCCGAACTTGAACTTGGCGTTCTTGCGGATATCGGCGTAGGCCGAGGAGGAACCGGTGATGATGGCGCATTCGCCCGCGTTGAACTTGGCATTGGCCTCGTCCTTGCGGCCGGCGTAGGTGAAGTAGCCCTGCTTGGCCCAGTTAGACAGGTTCTCGATATGGCGCACGTGCAGCGGGCTATTCATCTTCAAGCGTGCATCCAGGCCGCCGAAGCCGTTGTTCTTGGACGCCAGCTCGACGTTATGCCAGGTTGAAAACGATTCCAAATGCACCCAGGATTGCCAGGTCGTGGTGTAGGCACAGGAGGCGCCGCTGGCCTTGATCTTGGCGGCCATGCCAACGAATTCCTGCCAGGTCACGGGCGGCTTTTCGGGATCCAGGCCAGCCTTGGCGAACATGTCCTTGTTGTAGAACATGATGGTGGTGGAGCTGTTGAAGGGGAAGGACATCATGCCCTTGGGGGTCGAGTAGTAACCCGCCACGGCCGGCACGTAGTCGTTCTGGTCGAACTTCTCGCCGGCCTGGTGCATCACCTCGTACACCGGCTTGACCGCACCCTTGGCGTAGATCATGGTGGCGGTGCCCACTTCGAACACCTGCAGGATGTCCGGTGCATTGCCGGCACGGTAGGCGGCGATCGCAGCCGACATCGATTCGTCGTAGGTCCCCTTGTAGACGGGCACGACCTTGTAGTCGCTCTGGCTCTTGTTGAAGTCGTCGGCCAGGGCATTGACACGCTCGCCCAGGGCGCCGGTCATGGAATGCCACCAGCTGATCTCGGTGGCAGCGAAGGCGGAGGAAGTGATCGTCGCCAGGACACCGGTCGCGATCAGTGTTTTCATCATGTTCATCAGAGGGGACCTCTCAAAAAAGGGGTTTTGATGCTAACAACGCTCCATGACAGCGGCGTTACATTAGCGGCCCTTGCCGGCCACTGCAAAGGAAAAATCTGCGGCTATGCAGCACAAAACCTGGAAATGTCTCAAAACGGATAGGCTGTTTTTATAAAATTTATGTTTGATGCAGCTCACCACCAAAAAAGCACGACAGTGCGCAAACAGCGAGGCGAATTATAATGCGGACTTTCGTTTTTGCGGACATCGAATGGACAGGTTAAGGCTATACGCGCTGCTGGTACGCGCCCACAAACCCATCGGCATCCTGCTCTTGCTGTGGCCCACGCTGATCGCCCTGTGGCTGGCGGCAGGCGGCCCGCCGGACTGGCGCATCCTGCTGATCTACGTACTGGGCACCGCGCTGATGCGTTCGGCCGGCTGCGCCATCAATGACTACGCCGACCGCGACTTCGACCGCCACGTCAAGCGCACCGAGCAGCGGCCGTTGACGTCCGGCAAGATCAAGTCCTGGGAAGCCCTGATGGTGGCAGGTGTGCTGGCGCTGCTGTCCTTCCTGCTGATCCTGCCGCTCAACACACTGACCCTGCAACTGTCGGTGGCGGCGGTGATCATTGCGGCCACCTATCCCTACTTCAAGCGTTTCTTCGCCATTCCCCAGGCCTACCTGGGCATTGCCTTCGGCTTCGGCATCCCGATGGGGTTCGCCACGGTCACCGGCACGGTGCCGCTGGCAGCGTGGGTGCTGCTGGTGGCCAACATCTTCTGGGCCGTGGCCTATGACACCGAATATGCGATGGTGGACCGGGACGACGACCTGAAGATCGGCATCAAGACCTCCGCCATCACCTTCGGCCGCCACGATGTGCTGGCCGTGATGCTGTGCTACGCCGTGGCGCTGGCGCTGGTGTGGGTGGTCGGCCTGCAATACGGATTGGGCCTGTGGTTCTCGGCCGGCATGCTGGTGGCCTGCGGCTTCGCGCTGTATCACTACACCCTGATCCGCGAACGTGACCGCATGCGCTGCTTCGCGGCCTTCAACAACAACAACTGGCTGGGCGCGGCGATCTTCGCCGGCGTCGCGCTGGATTACCTGATGCGCTGAAGCGGCATCGGGCGCCGATACGAAAACAGGAGACGACATGGAAGCGCAATTCTGGCTGGAACGCTGGCGCGAAGGCCGCACGCATTTTCATCAGGAGCGCGTGACGCCCCTGCTGCAGAAATACTGGCCGCAACTGGCCTTGCCGGCCGGGAGTACGGTGTTGGTGCCACTGTGCGGCAAGTCGCTGGACATGCTGTGGCTGGCCCAGCAGGGGCACCGGGTGCTGGGCGTGGAACTGTCGGAACTGGCCATCACCCAGTTCTTCAGCGAGAACCAGCTCACACCGGCGATCCATGAAAGCGCCCAGGGCCGGCACTACGTGGCCGGCAACATCGAGCTGGTGTGTGGCGATATCTTCCTGCTGGAAGACGCCACCCTGGCGGCCTGTGCCGGCGCCTACGACCGTGCCGCCCTGATCGCCCTGCCGCCGGAGATGCGGGCGCGTTATGTCGCCGAGATCTATGGCCGCCTGCCGGCACAGGCCCGCAGCCTGCTGATCACGCTGGAATACGACCAGCAGAAGATGGATGGCCCGCCCTTCTCGGTGGCGGAAGAAGAAGTACAACGGCTCTACGCGCCGCACAGCGAAGCCGTGGCAATCGACCGCCGGGATATCCTGGAGAAGGAACCGAAGTTCCTGGAGCGCGGATTGACGGCGCTGGATACGGTGGTCTATCGCTTGCAGCGTGAGGGCTGACGCCGCGCGGACCTGTCTACACCTCAGCAGTGGTTCGCACCACCGTCACCCGGCTGATGAGGAATTCGCCATCCACCACCACACGGAACGGCACGCCGGTCACGTTGAAGCCGGGGCCACCGTCATCGTCCCAGGCCTGGGCGATGGCATCGAACTCGCTTGGACTCATCTGCAGCATCTGCGCGCTGATGACGAAGGTCGCACCGGTCTTCTGTTTTCTGACGATGTCTTCGAGCTTGGCCATGGGGTTTCCTGATTTTTCCTGAATCTGTGGTGAGGTGCAGCGCGCCGGTCAGCGTGCCGGCAGCAAGGCCATCACGTTGACCGGCTTGCCGTTGCGGCGGATTTCGAAATACAGCTTCACCTTGTTGGTATCGCTGTTGCCCATGGTGGCGATCTGCTGGCCGCGCGTGACCATCTGGCCTTCCTTGACCGTGATGCTCTTGTTGTGGGCATACACCGACAGCAGTTGCGGCGTGTGCTTGATGATCACCATGTTGCCGTAGCCACGGATGCCGTGACCCGCATAGGTGACCTTGCCTGCGGCCGCAGCCACCACCGATTGTCCGTCGCTGCCGGTGATGTCGATGCCCTTTTTGTAGCTGTCCGCGCTGGGGGCGGACTTTCCCTGGGTGGGCCACATCCAGTCCAGCTTGGCGTCGGCCGGGGCCGGGGCATCGTCGTCGTCCTTGGTCGCGGGCTTGGTGGCCGGTCGGGCCGCCGGCTTGCGGGTCGGGCTTGAGGACGCCGCAGGACGGCTGCTCTGACCGGCGCCGGTGCGCGCCACCACGCCGGCCGGTGGGCGCACCAGGATGCGCTGCCCGACCTCGAGGTCATCCGGATTACGCAACTTGTTCCAGGCGCGCAGGTTGCCCGGGTTCTGGTCGAAGTCGCGGCCGATGCTGTAGAGGGTATCGCCGCGCTTGACGGTGTAATAGCCATCGCTGTCGGCCGTGGATGCGCAACCGCCCAGCAGCAAGACTCCCGCCAGCAGGGCCGGCAGGGCTCCAGAAGAAACCGCCCGTCTCATCAGGCCTTTCCGAATTCGTCGCCCAGCTCCTTGCTGCGCGTGGCCGCTGCCTGCAGGGCCTGGACGATGGCGCCCTTCACGCCGGATTGCTCCAGGCTGGTCAGCGCCGCATAGGTGGTTCCCCCCTTGGAGGTGACGCGCTCGCGCAGGGTCGCCACCGATTCATCGGAACGACGCGCCAGTTCGGTGGCGCCGGCAAAAGTCGCCTTGGCCAGTTGCAGACCATCTTCACGCGACAGGCCCAATTGGGCTGCGGCCTGCTCCATCGCTTCAAGGAAGTAGAACACATAGGCGGGGCCGCTGCCCGACACGGCGGTGACGGCATCGAGCTGCTCTTCACTGCCCAGCCACAAGGTCTCTCCCACCGCCTTGAGGATGGAATCGGCCTGTGCGCGCTGCAGCGTGGAAACCTGCGCATGCGGCACCACGCCGGAGATGCCCTGGCCTATCAGCGCCGGGGTATTGGGCATGGCGCGCACGATGGCCTGATGACCATCCAGCCAGCGCTCCATGTCGACAATGCGGATGCCGGCGGCAATCGAGACAATCAGTTGCGCACCGATGAAGGGCTTGAGTGTGGCGACCACCTCGCGCATCTGCTGCGGCTTGACTGCCAGCACCACCACGTCCACGCCGGTGATGGCGCCATCGATGGCCTGCGCGGTGGAGACGCCGAACTTGTCCGCCAGCGACTTGAGCGCATCGGCATTGAGGTCGACCACGTGGATGTCTTCTGCCGCCGCGACCTTGCCGACCAGTCCGCCGATCAAGGCCGCTGCCATATTGCCGCCGCCGATAAACGCTATCTTCACTTCCGCTCCTTGTGTCTCGTAGATGGTGTATCCGGTGTATCGCCGGAATGGATATTGTGCTGGTCCGGCCCGCTCATGCGTAATGCCGGGCCCCGAAAATGGCGCTGCCGATGCGCACGATGCTGGCCCCTTCGGCCACGGCAGCGTCGAGATCGGCCGACATGCCCATGGACAGCGTGTCCAGCGCCAGACCGTCGGCGCGCAACTGCTCGAACAGCCGGCGCACGGCGGCGAAGGCGGCCCGCTGCGCGGCCTGGTCTTCGCTGGGTGCCGGGATCGCCATCAGGCCGCGCAGGCGCAATCGGGGCAGGCGCGCCACCTCCACCGCGACTGCGGGCAGTTCCTGCGGCGTCAGGCCACTCTTGCTTTCTTCACCACTGATATTGACCTGCAGACAGATGTCCAGCGGTGCCAGTTCCGCAGGCCGCTGTTCGGACAGGCGCTGGGCGATCTTCAGGCGGTCCACCGAATGCACCCAGTCGAAGTGCTCGGCGATGGGCCGCGTCTTGTTGCTCTGGATGGGGCCGATGAAATGCCACTCCAGCATCACACCGGGCGCCAGGGCCGGCATGGCGGCCATCTTGTCCAGCGCTTCCTGCAAATAGTTTTCGCCGAAGGCCCGTTGCCCGGCCTGCACCGCTTCCAGCACGGCCTCAGGGCCGAAGGTCTTGGAGACGGCCAGCAATCGTACCGATGCCGGGTCACGTCCCGCTTTTTCGACGGCGCGGGCGATCTGTTGTTGCACCTGTTGCAAGTGTTGAGCGATTGACGACATAATCCGGGGCCGGAAGGGGCGAGCCTGCGGGGAAATAAACAGATTGATAGTGTGATCCTTGCCGGAATTATAAATGGACATTGCCACCCTACTGGCATTTGCCGTCAGAAATCAGGCCTCCGACCTGCATCTTTGCGCAGGCCTGCCCCCAGCGCTGCGGGTCCACGGCGCCATCCGTCGCATCAACCTCCAGCCCATCGATACTGCCCGTCTGCGGCAGTTGCTGCTGGAGTGGATGCCGCCGCCCTGCCAGCAGCGCTATGCCGAAGGCGGCGAATGCGACTTTGCCCTCGATCTGCCGACATTGGGACGTTTCCGCGTCCACGCCTTCCACCAGCAACGCGGCCCGGCCGCTGCCATCCGCCATCTCGGGCGCGAGCCCCCTGCCCTGGCTTCCCTAGCCGCGCCCCCGTTGTGCGCCGAACTGGCGCTGCGTCCACATGGCCTGGTGCTGGTCACGGGTGCCACCGGGGCCGGCAAGAGCACGACGCTGGCCGCCATGCTCCGTCACATCAACGAAGAGCGCGCGGTCCACATCCTGACCATCGAGGACCCCATCGAGTTCGTGCATGAACCACGCCGCGCACTGATCAGCCAGCGCGAAATCGGCACCCATACCGCCGATGTCGCACAGGCACTGCGTGCCGCCCTGCGCGAAGACCCGGACGTGCTGCTGGTTGGCGAACTGCGTGATGCCGACACCATCCGCCTGGCCCTGTGCGCCGCCGAGACCGGTCATCTGGTGCTGGGGACGCTGCACACCGCCTCAGCGGCGCGGACCATGGATCGCATGATCGATGCCTTCCCGGCCGTCGAACAGGAAGCCGTCCGCGGCATGCTGGCCGAATCGCTACAGGGCGTGATCGCGCAGACCCTGCTCCCCACCACCGACGGCAATGGCCGGGTAGCGGCCCACGAACTGCTGGTGGCGACCCCGGCCGTGCGCAACCTGATCCGCGAGGGACGCAGCGCGCAACTGCTCTCGGCAATGCAGTCGGGTGCGGCGCACGGGATGCAGACGCTGCAGGCCGGCCTGGCCCAGCTGCTCCAGCAGGGCCGTATCAGCGAGCGCACGGCACGGGAGCATATGCCATAGGCCCATGCAGCCAGCGATCTGGCGGTTTAGAATGGCGGCGACAAAATCACGGGAAATCCAAAGGACCAGCACATGACCACTCTCTACGATTTCCAGCCCCGGCTGGCAGACCAGACCACCTTCCCGCTGGAGCAACTGCGCGGCAAGGTGCTGCTCATCGTCAATACCGCCAGCAAATGCGGTTTCACACCGCAATACAACGGTCTGGAAGCGATCCACCGCCAGTTCCATGCGCGTGGTCTGGAAGTGATGGCCTTCCCCTGCAACCAGTTCGGCGCCCAGGAGCCAGGCAATGCCGATGAAATCGGCGCCTTCTGCGAAAAGAACTACGGCGTCAGCTTCCCGTTGTTCGCCAAGATCGATGTCAATGGCGAGCAAGCCGATCCTCTGTTCCAGTATCTCAAGAAGGAAGCACCCGGTCTCCTGGGTAGCAAGGCCATCAAGTGGAATTTCACCAAGTTCCTGGTGCGCCGCGACGGCGGCGTCTTCAAGCGCTATGCACCACAAACGCGTCCGGAGGAAATCGTCTCCGATATCGAAGCGCTCCTGGCCGAGTAAGTCGTCCTCACGGCAATTCGCGGATGATGCGGTAGTCGGCGTCGTGCACGGGCACGAAATGGGTAGCCCGCAAGCTATCCAGCGTGAGCTTGACCCGTAGCGAGTTCTTGTCCAGGAATACCGCGCGAATCTTGTTGCGGATGTCGGCGCACAGCTGCCCACGATAGACGAATGGGTCGAAAGGAATCGGGGCCGAGCGCCATAACACGCGCAGGTCACTCTTCCTGAGCCTGCCGTCGCTGATCATCCGGGAGAGATTGGTGCTGGCCACGAAAGCCGCATCGGCATGGTGGTTCAGTACCGCCATCACCGATTGCTCGTGGTTGCCCGCATAACCGACGCGGGAAAAATACCTGTCCAGCTGCAGCTTGTATTGACGCGCAAAAAGGTGCCGCGGAATCAGCGCGCCCGAAGTGCTGTCGGGATCGGCCAGCGCCAGCACCTTCCCGGCCAACGAGGCCACGCTGTCATACGGCCCCTGCGAGCGCGTCACCAGCAACGAGTAATACACCGACGACACGCCGCGCTGCACGGCGAAATTGGGTTCCATCTGTTCCATCGACGCAAATGGCGTGATCTGCGGGTCCCCCTTGTGGGCGGTCACGTACGAGGCCGGCCCCAGCCGCGCCACATCGACCGCGCCAGCGATCAGGCCTTCGATCACGCCACCGTAGGAAGTCGGGATCACCACATCGACCGGCATCTTCAAATGCTCCCGCAATTCATCGATCAGAGGATTGAGCGCAGTCTGCTGCTCGCTGTCCCGCCCCTGCGGCACGAAGGAAACGCGCAAGCGCTGCGGCCGCTCGCAGGCGCCCTTGGCCACGACCAGCGCAGGCGTCGCGGCGAGCGTAAAAAGTAGCGCCAGCGTGGCGCCCAACATGCGCATCGGCCGCTCTGTCGGCAGACCAGAGAAGAGCGTCTTCATGTGACCTCGAACCTGCCTTTCTGCAAGAGCGGCGCCAGTTGCGCCGCCGAGACCGGACGTTGCAGGTAAAAGCCTTGCACCTCATCGCAACCCATCAGTTTCAGGTGCATCAGCTGCTCCTTGGTTTCCACGCCTTCGGCTACCACCTTCAGCCCCAGGTTACGCGCCAGCGTGACGGTGGAGGCCACGATCATGCCGTCGCTGTTGTCATTGCGGATGTCGCGCACGAAGGAGCGATCGATCTTCAGCGCATACACAGGCAGCGCCTTGATGTGGCTGAGGCTGGAGTAGCCGGTGCCATAGTCGTCCAGGTAGATCTTCAAGCCCTCATCACGCAGTTTTTCCAGGGTCTGGCGCGCCTGCTCCAGGTCGGTGATGAAGCAGCTCTCGGTCACCTCGATCTCCAGCAGTTCGGCACTCAGGCCGTGGCGGCGCAAGGCATCGCGGAAGGTCTCGATCAGGCGCTCGTCATTCAACTGCTTGGCCGAGACATTGATCGCCACCGGCATCAACGGCAGACCATCGGCGCGCCATTGCGCCAGTTGCCGGCACACTGCCTCGATGATCCAGTGGCCCAGCGGCTGCACCAGATCGTGGGTCTCGGCCAGGCCGATGAATTCGCCAGGATAGATCAGGCCATGCTCCGGATGTTGCCAGCGGATCAGGGCTTCCATGCCGACCACCCGATAATCCTGCAGCGCCACCTTGGGCTGGTAGTGCAGGCAAAACTCGTTATCCCGAAGCGCCTGGCGGAAGCGTCCCAGCAGTTCCAGCCCGCGCACGGCGATGGCATTGAGCGAGGCATCGTAGAAACGATACAGGCCGCTACCGGCGCTCTTGGCGGTGTACATGGCCGAATCGGCGTTGGTCATCAGCGCCTCGATACTCTGCCCATCGCGCGGATAGAGCGCGATGCCGATGCTGGGTGCCGTCTCGACATCGCAGCCCAGCAGGTCGAGGTAGGGTGTACGCAGGGTGTCGACCAGCTTGTCGGCGATCTCCGCCACGATTTCCTCATTGCGGATTTCCGAGACCAGAACCACGAATTCATCTCCCCCCAGGCGCGCCACCAGATCGTATTCGCGCACGGCTGCACGCAGCCTCCGCGCCACCTCCTGGAGCAACGCGTCGCCCACGGCGTGGCCCAGGGTATCGTTGATCAGCTTGAACTTGTCGAGATCGAGGAAGAACAGCGCATACAGATTGCGACTGCGCCGGGCCCGCGACAATTCGGTCGCTGCCAGTTCATAGAACAGCATACGATTGGGAATGCCGGTCAGGTAATCGTGCGAGGCAAGCTGGTAGGCGCGGCTCTTTTCCTGTTCCAGCTGATGGATCAGCCCGCTCTTCTCCCGCTCCGAGTAGAGCAGCTTGTCATAGAGATAGCGGCGCCGGTGCGCCATGCTGATCAAGCCCCCCGACAAGGCCACCACCAGCAGCGAAATCAGGATCGCCTGCAGGTAATACTGGCGATGCGCCGGCCACAGCTTGCCCAGCAATACCTGCGGATCGCGGCTCACCACCACGGCCAGCGGATAGTGGGCCAGGCGCCGCTGCACGCCCACATGCTGCACCTGGTCACCCGGGCGCAAGGCGTGGATCAGGCCATCCCCCTTGCCGGTGAGCAGAAAGGTGGCGTAGTCCTGGCCGGCATAATTGGATCCACCGGAGAGGATGCCACCGGACAATTCCGCCAGTTGCAGGCCAGCCGCGTTGATGATCTCGATGCGGCTGGCGCCGTCCACACTCACTTCCTGGTAGGTCTTCAGGAAATAGCCCAGATCGAGGATGGCCGCGAAGAAGCCTTGCAGCGCGCCCTTGCCATCCTGCAAGGGAATCAATAGCGGCACGCGCCAACTGTAGCCCTCGCGGTCCATGGGGGGCTTGATGATCATGGCGCTCTGCTCGGACGTCGCCGTGAGCGAACTCATGTAGCCGGCGTTGATGAGCCGGCTCAGCTCCGGCTCGCTCTTCTGGCGCGACGACGAATAGACCAGCCGACCACGCGCATCGAACATGGCCACGCGCAGGTAGGCTGAATCGCCGTTGAACAGTGGATTGAAATAGGCCGACGATGATTGCTCGCCATTGAGCATCGATTGGCCGATGCGCGAGTACAGCAGGGTCTTGCCCAGCACCTCATCCAGGTTGGCCGAGACAATGGCGGCAACATTGCGGCTGTCTGCGATGGAGCCGGCGATGGCGAGCTGCTTTTCGTTCTCGATGCGGATGATGGTGAAGTACCACACCAGCGACAGCACGCCGGCGGCAAGCAGCACCAGCCCCGCCGACACGCCTCTGCCCGCGAGCAGTCTGGTCAGCATCCCTTTCGGCTCGAACGATAACGGCTTACGCAATCCCCACCCACTTGAACATGGCGCCGACCCGGCGGCGCTTGGCTAAACCCTTTTTGACTGGGTGAGGGTAATGGGGATTTATGTCAAGTTGATGACAAGCATCATTTCCACCTTGACCGGCGCCCGGACCGCACCCTGAAACCAAAATTCAAATAGACATTGCATTTCTGCTTAACCTGACTAAGCTGTCCTTGGGGATAAAACACGAACAAAAACCATGGGGGAACAATGCGCACACTGTCGCCATATCGGGGCCTTGGGGTCTTGCTCTGCTTGCCTTTCCTGAGTGCCTGCACGCATGTCTATCAACCATATTCGGTCCACTCGCTGAGTTCGCTGGATTTGTCCAAGACCTACGAAAACCTCAAGAGCAAGACCGGTACGTTGATTACCGAGCAAAAATGTTATGCCCCTCTGAGTGCAGCCGATCAAGCCACTCTAGGTAGCCTGTGCACGCAGCAGCGTAATCTAGCCGTCTCGGCACTGGTGATGACTTCCGCCGAGGAATGCCTGCGCTACCGACGTGGACTATACGGTACGGAAGCATCGTGGAATATTGCGCTGGGAACTACCACCAGCCTGTTTGCCGGTGCAGCCGCAGTCGCCGGCAGTGCACAGGGCAAGTCCATCCTCGGCGCGCTGGCGCTGTTCAGCAATTCCGAACGCTCATTGATCAACGAGACGGTCTACAAGCAGATGCTCGTGACCGCGGTTGATAAGAAGATCGTCGAGATGCGCGATACTAAAATGCTGGCGATCTATGGCTCCATGCAGGGTGATGTGAACGTCTATCCCATCTATCGGGCATTCGGGGATGTCATCGATCTCCACAACACCTGCTCCTTCGTGGACGGATTGCAGAAGGCACTGGAAGAAGGCACCCAGGGGACATCCGCACAACGCATCATGCGGCTCAAGCAGACCCTGCAAGGCTTGGTGGCCGAACGAGATGCCACCGTCGCCGCCGGCAAGACCGAGGATGCGGAAGCGATCAAGAAGCGGATAGAAGGTGTCAGGACTGAGTTGTCCGTGGAAGAGAAGAAATGAGATGGAGAGTAGTGAACAAGAGCTTCCTCCTGCCCGAAAGAAAAACGCCACGGCAAACCGTGGCGTTACTGGCGCAAACGGCAGATCAGTTCTTGCTTTGATCGACCAGCTTGTTGGCCTTGATCCAGGGCATCATGGCGCGCAGCTTCTCGCCCACGATTTCGATCTGGTGTTCGGCGTTGATGCGACGACGCGACATCAGGGTCGGCGCACCGGCCTTGTTTTCCAGGATGAAGCTCTTGGCGTATTCGCCGGTCTGGATGTCTTCCAGCACCTTCTTCATCGC